>NZ_LT838813.1:2360000-2555000 GCF_900176595.1 Aquiflexum balticum DSM 16537 | reverse complement strand
ATTATTGATTTGGCATATGGCTGCACTATAGACAGTATCCTGCCATAGGCATACATCGGAACTGGATGCTTACTACACCCTTTGATAACAACAGGTCTCTGCCGAAATTTTTCCACATCAATTTTGGATAAGGCTTTTTCAAACAAGTATTGTTCCAAAGTTTTCAAATCTCCGATAACATACTCAATGTCCATAGCAGTTAAATAAGTACCTACAAGCATAAAGGCCCAATTGGGCACAATGGCATCAGCTGTACAATCAATGGCAACCAACTTACCGGAAAATTGACTCCAATCAGTTTCCTTCAATGCAGCCCGAAAATCCTTTTCCCTTAAAACCAATTCCTGATAGAGATAATCTTTTAAATCAAAGACAACTCTTTCTTCGAATCGATAAAACTCTTCTAAATCTATAGTGACTATTGGGCTATTTGCAACCCTGTTTACAATCTCTTTCATATATTTAAAAGATTTTTCTTTGAGGCTATAACTTTGAAATCTTTCAAGTAATTCGGTTCAAAATAAGCTGTGTCGACAAACTCATTTATCAAATATTTTCTATAGGCAATTTCTCCAACAGCTCTTGAGGAGCTCAATAGATTAGGAAAAACAGCATTTTCGTGTTCAAGTACTTCCCTCAATTTTCCAACTCCATCTCCCACAAAAAAAACTTTACCCTTATTCAAATATTTCATAAATGGATTGTCCTCAATAATCAATGGATAAGGTCCTTTTATCAATTCACCAGTAGAATTGAAAATTGAAGTATAAACTTCCATTCTACGGGCATCTATCATAGAAATAACCGTGTCATTTTTTCCTGTAATTCCAATTAATGGATGGGCTATCGCATGTAAAGAATCTACGGAAATGAGGGGGATATTATGGGCATAGGCCAGTCCTTTTGCAATGGAAACACCTATCCTTAAACCGGTATATGAACCCGGTCCGGAGGAAACAGCAATGGCATTCAGGTCACTTGAATTAAGATTGGTATATTTGAAAAGATCATCAATCAACAGTAAAAGCTTCTTTCCATGTGCATTTTCCTGATCCAATTCATGCAAACCCAAAAGTCTACCTTCCTGATGCAAGGAAACAGAACATACAGCTGTAGCGGTTTCTATTGAAAGTATCAGGCTCATTTAGAATCAAGCATCTTTGAAGATGCCATAAGAATATTGCTGATTTCAGAATCGCTTTTTAGGATTGCCAAAGCTGAATTTATGTCAGCATCATTCATCAAGGATGCTTCAATGACGCCTTCCTGGTAGAAATATCTGGAAATAATTTCTTCCCTTAAAGCATCCTTTATCTCATCCTTGAAGGTTACCAAATCCTGCTCTTTATTATGACTTACTTTTGCCTTCAATTCTTCAATGGTCAATTTGATATCATCAAAAAACTTTTCCTTCTCGGCATACTTCTCAAGATCTTCCAAAGTCTTTTCGACATAAGTAGTATAATCATACTCTTTTCCATCCAACCAACTCACAAAGTCCTCATAAAGTGCATCAGATATTTGAAATTCCCGAGGGCCGGTTATTTCCTTATTTTCAATAAAGAATTCATTGCCAAATTCAAAAACAAGATTCCTTGCAACAAGACTATAAGTTATGGGTGCGAAATTCTTGGAATCAATTTTCTTATCAGGCTCAATACCTGCACCGTCAAGAACAATCCTTCCATTTTTTGTCCTGAATTCATTTCTTAAAGAATCCGGTATCGAATTGGAAAGACCATTCTCATCTTTCTTACTGTAATCAATTGCTTGGATGCACCTTCCACTTGGGATATAATATTTAGCAGTGGTCACTTTGATTTGGGAATTGTAAGAAAGAGGTATAGTCGTTTGCACGAGCCCTTTTCCAAAAGTTTTTCTTCCGACCAGAATGGCCCTATCATAATCCTGCAAAGCTCCTGCTACAATCTCAGCAGCTGACGCACTTCTCTCATTTATCAAAACCACCAATGGTATATCCTTATCTACTGGAGATTTGGTAGTCTTATATACAGAATTAACGCTTTCCAATTTACCTATCGTCCTGACCACTTCTTTTCCCTTTGGGATAAAAAGATTTACTATATCAACTGCTTCTTTTAAAATTCCTCCCGGATTATCTCTAACATCCAAAACCAATCTTGTTATTCCCTGAGACTTCAAATCCAAAAAAGCAGATCTCACATCAGCTGCCGCATTAGTAGTGAAATCTGAAAGTTTTATATAACCTGTATTGTCATCAATTTTTCCATAAAAGGGCACATTACTGATAACAATCTTTTTCCTTGTGATATCAAAAGAAAGTGTATCCACTCCCCTCTTGACCTGGACCAAAACGGAAGTGTTGGCAGGGCCTTTTAATAGCTTGGAAATATCAGAAGTGAGTTTTTCAGAAACGTCCACAGTATCTACTTTTAAAATCTGATCCCCTATGCGTAAACCTCCTGATTGGGCTGGAAAGCCTTTATAAGGCATCAAAATCATATTGACGCCTGTTCTATTTCCGATCAATGCCCCTACTCCGGCGTATTCACCTGTGGTTAAGAACCTGAAATCATCAGAATTTTCTTCAGGAATAAACTCTGTATATGGATCGAGTTCCTCCAACATAGCATTGATCCCTATTGTGACAAGTTGCTCTGCATCAATGTCGTCTACATAATAAGAATCAAGCTCCCTCACAAGGGAAGCGAAGATGTCGAGATTTTTGGCAATGGCAAATAGCTTATCATTTTTGTTGACAAATGAAAAGAGCAGGCCTATTGAAAGTAGTGCTATTAAAATAACGAGAACCGGTTTTTTATTAAAATACTTCATGAATCAGTTTTTCTGGATTTTGACAATTCTTCAACCTTGGACAGAATTTTACATATTTTATTTTGAATGACCTCAAATGTTGAGATTTCAGAGGAAACATAAATCAGGGCAATTGATTTATTAATTCCTTGGGGGGCTGTGAGGATATCCTTGTTCAGCCTGTAAGCTTCCTTCATTCTCCTTTTTATCAGGTTTCTATGAACTGCCTTTTTGATCTTTTTCTTTGAAACGGAAAAAAGTACCTGAATGGTTTCCGAATCATCAGAATCATTTTCAAGGACCATTACTTTAAATGGATATAAAAAAAAAGAGGAACCTTTATCAAAAAGTTCCTTGATCAACTTTTGAGAATGTAATCTTTCATTCTTCTTAAGCCCGTATTTCATCGCATAGTGATTCACGTATAAAAATACGAAAATTAATGCAGGAAATTATTTCTTCAATGTTTTCTCAGAAGAAACAGTAAGTTTATGTCTACCTTTTGCTCTTCTGGATTTCAATACCCTTCTTCCATTGGCTGTAGACATTCTAAGTCTGAATCCATGCTTGTTTCTTCTTTTTCTACGAGAAGGCTGAAATGTTCTTTTCATGACGCTATCTTTTAAATATTTTTTGCTTTCCTAATTCAATCCCCAAAGGTTCCCCCTCAAAAGGATTGCAAAGATAGATAGCTTTTTTTTATTTACAAACCTGGGAATTACTTTTGTTATAAATCAAAACCCCAAGGTAAATGATTTATTCCATTTTCAGAAAATCAATCCCCTCCCAATTTATTCAGGTTCATCTTTCATTGAGATGTAGTGAAAATGAAACAATTCACCTTCAATTGCCTGCATGGCGTCCCGGAAGATATGAATTGGCAAATTCATATCTTTAAACTGAACCAAAAAACAGAATAAAGGTGTAGCCTGATTTGCAAATTAAGTACAGCAATGCTGATACTGCGGTGTAGGGATCACACCTTTATTTTTTCCTCTTCGAATCTGAATAGTACCCAGGCATGAAGAACTCCTTCAATGCTCCATAACGATGAGTTAAGAACAAGAGGGGATACTGTTTTTATAAACCTTCTATCCTATGTTAAAATATTCTGTCGGACTGGATGTTTCTAGTAAATCTATCAATGGCTGCTTATCTTCCATAGATAAAGGTCAAAAAGTAACGGTGAAATCCACCCAGACTTTCCCAAATTCAAAAACCGGTTTTAAATCGATGGATTCTTGGATCAAAAAAAACCGAAAGGATGAAAACGTCCCTTTGGTAATCTGTATGGAAGCTACGGGGAATTACCATGAAACCTGTGCTTTGTACCTGTTTGAAAAGGGCTATTCTGTATCTGTGGTTTTGCCTACCAAGGCGAAAAACTATCTTCGCTCACTTGGAAATAAATCTAAAAACGACACGATCGATGCCCGGGGATTGGCTCAGATGGGAGCCGAGCAATGCCTGTCTCCCTGGTCGCCGTTTGGCAGGTTTTTCTATGAACTCCGTTCCCTGACCAGGCATCACCAGAGCCTGCAGGAACAAAAGACAGCTTCAAGAAATCAGCTCCATGCCATTAAAAACGGCATGTATTCTTCCAAGGCAGTTGAAAAGCAGTTGGAAAACATGATCAAACTGATCGATAAACAGCTAGAACAGCTTGAATCCACAATCAAAAACCACCTCCAATCCAAGGCAGAAGTATGGGGCAAGGTCGGGAATATCTGTTCGATCAAAGGAGTGGGTATCCTTACAGCGGCAATAGTTTTGGCCGAAACCAACGGCTTTGAACTTTTTGAAAACAACAAACAGCTGGTAAGCTATTGCGGATATGATGTCGTCGAAAACCAATCCGGAAAAACCAACGGAAAAACCAGGATCTCAAAAAAAGGAAACTCAAGGATAAGGCGCGCGATGTTCATGCCGGCATTCCAGACAATAACCTATCAGGTCAAACCTTTCTACAACTTATTCAACCGCACTTTCGAAAAGCATGGCTTGAAAATGAAAAGCTATGTGGCTGTCCAAAAGAAAATCCTAACTACCATCTATGCATTATGGAAAAACAATATGCCGTTTATTGAGGATTATCAACCCGAAATATCCAAAGAACAGGAGCTGGAGCTTCCCTCTCCGGTCAGCTTTGAAAAAGCTGAAAAAAATAGTGCCGATCAAGTCGGCACTACACAAGGTAAACATCCAAGTGAACGATCACTGTATGCTTCCTCTCCGGTATCGTAAAGGTAAAAAAAATTAAAATAATCTTGATTTTAAAGATAGTACCTACGCCCAAAATTTAAAAGGATTTAGGGTGAAGTTCCAGGAAGAAGATTTTTTGTGGAGAAAATCAAGTAAGGACTTATGGGAATTCCAAACCAAAAGTCAAGGCATATATGAAGTTCACTATGAGTATTATTGTAGTAAAATGGATGCCGGAGGCTGTTGGTCTGACGACAGGCAACTCTACCTTAATTTCAGCAATTTCATCTTTGATATCCAAGAAAGAAAAAGTGAGCAGATCCAAATCCGAATTGAGTTAGAAAAAAACTGCTATGTAGCTACATCCCTACCTGAACTATCCCAGCATTTCTGGGAGGCAGAGAATTTCCAGCATTTGATGGATAGTCCACTTTTAGCTAGTCCTGATTTGAAATATGATAGCTATAAAGTGGGCAATTCCACTTTCCATTTGTGGTTCAATGGCGAAATCCATTTTGATTTAGCTGATCTAAAATCCACATTCAAAGCTTTCACAAAAAATCAAATAGAGGCGTACGGTGACTTTTCAAGCAAAGATTATCACTTTATAATTCAACTACTTCCTTATAGACATTATCATGGAGTAGAACATCGGGATTCAACTGTAATCACATTTGGTCCGGCCGAAAGCTTGAAGGACAAAACTCAAATGGATGAATTGGTAGGTGTGAGTTCTCATGAACTTTACCATTATTGGAATGTCTGCAGAATAAGACCAAAAGGCATTCTTCCCTATGATCTTTCCAAAGAAGTCTATTTGGAGGAAGGCCTGGTCATGGAAGGAGTGACCACCTATATGGGAGATCACTATTTGCTAAAGTCAGGGTATTTTAATCTGGAAGAATACCTCCTAATCCTACAAAAACAAATTCAGAAAGAATTTGACAGTTTTGGGTGGCAGCATCAATCTATCGTCCAATCCAGCTTTGACCTTTGGCTTGATGGATATAAAGCTGGTATTCCTGAAAAAAAAGTGAGCATCTACAACCGTGGCGCATTGATTTCCCTTTGCTTGGACCTGATATTGACATCATTTGAATCTTCGCTTGAAAAGGTAATGAAGGATATGTGGATTCAATTCGGAAAAGCTGAAATCGGTTATTGTTTAAAGGATTTTGAAAAACTGGTAATTCTCCACTCCAGGGATAAAGCATTTATAAAATCCTTCTTCCAAAATTTTGTTTATGGGGAAAAGGACTTACTTCCACTTTTAAAAAATTTGCTGGCTGATATAAATATTGAAATCTTGGAAAATTTCGAAAACAATGATCTTCTTCATTTCTTTGGAATACGAAAAGAAGACTCAGGAATCATTACCCAACTTCATCCAGATTCTGAAGCATACACAATCCTCATGAAAAATGACCGGATTCTTGAATATGTTGATAATACAACCGCTGATCAAGTTAATCTCAAAATAGAAAGATTGGGAAAAATCATAAATATCAATATCATAAAGAGTCAAAAAATGTTTTTCCCAAAATTCACGCTGCTAACCAAGAAAAACCCCAAATCAACTCTCAGTGTACTTATCGGGAAATAATGAACTTAATAGACAAAAAAGGCTTCCCTGAAATGGAAAGCCTTTTTTGTCTATCAAAATTTTTAAGCTTTATTTAAAATCCGCATCCGTCAATTCCTGATTGAAAAGGATTGACGTGACTTTTCCTTCCAAGGCTGTCGGCAACATGGCATTAGTGATGGTCAATGTCATTGGAATCAAAATTCCATCGACTTCCTGATAATCGGAATAATCAATGTCGCCTGTTGCGTCTGAACTGGTTTTTAATTTCAAACCACTCCTAACACTGTAATATTCCATGATTTTCATCCCGTTTGGAAAAGTGATGACCAAGGCATGCACATCTTCTCCACTGATCTTTTCTGTTCCTCTGATTTCCAAACCAAATCCCATTTCCTCATAATGCCCCTCTGGAAAAAGATACATCTGGGATTTTATCATTTGCATCATTTCTTCAGTAATGGCTTGTTCCTGCCCCATTGTTGAGATTGTTCCCTCACCGTTGACGACAATGGTTTTTTGGACCACATTTCCCATCACACTGGTCTCTTGCATCATTCGGCCGTTTTGTTGATCACTGATTCCTTTCATCAGAATAATGTTTCCTTGAAAATCAGCTTCCATTACCCTGACTGAATTCAGGATTTTAGAGATTTTTTCTTTACCTCCTACAGCTTTGATGTATTTTGAAATAACCTCAGCAGGATCTGTTTCGCCATTCTTGAGTTCAACTCTGATCTTTGAAGCAAGCCCTGAATTTACCAGATCTTCAGAGCCAGCCATTGCTGTGACTTGAAGTGTTCCTACTGTCAATATTGCTGCGAATAACCCAAGTTTTTTCATGGAAATTGATTTGTGTTGAATTGATTGATTGGATAGATAAAAAGAGGGTCAAAGCCCTCTTTTTATTTTTTCTTAATTCATTTCCCCTTCCGCAATTGCAACGTTGAATTCAATCTTTTCAACCTTAGCTTCTAAGGGAACAGGTATCATGGGGGATTTAAGCGTGGACATCATGGGATATTTGATTCCTTCAATATCCTGATATTCCGAATAGAATATTTCTCCGGCATCCGTACTTTCACTTTTTATTTTCAAACCTGAATCTACAGCGTAATAATTAATTTGCTTCGCTCCAGTGGGATTGGAAATGATGACTTTATACGCATTTTGACCCTCGACATCATTTATACCTTCTAGTGTAATGCTATAACCCAAATCCTCATAGTGCAATTCAGGGAATATAAACATATTCATCTTTGCTGCTTCATATTGCACATCTGAAAGTTCCTGGGTCTGACCTCCTGCTGTAACTGTGGCCTTTCCACCTTTTATAAGCGTATGTATAGCGACATTGCCCATGGCCATTATTTTATTGGAAAAAGCATGTGCATTTTCATCATACAAATAATTGATATTCAATTTTACTCCTGGAATTTCTGCAACAGACTCGATTTTTGATGATTTGATAGTCCTTACTTTTTCTTCACCGCCAATAGCCAGAATATAGTCATCTAAAACCATTTCAGCGGTGATTTCGGAATTCATGGCAATTTGCACTTCAGGATCGCCAGCATTGGTAAATCTCTTCACTTCTCCAAAAGCCATCAAGCCCTCCTGAATTTCCGATCCGTTACCTACCACGGTGATATACATGTTGTCAGGTTTCAAAAGTTTTTTTGCGGAAGCATTTACTTGTTCTATGCTAAGATCATTTAACCTCTGAAGGTAAGTGCTGTAGTAATCTGAAGGCAAATTGTACCTTTCCATGTTTATAGCGAAGTTTGCGATGGTTGCAGGACTCTCCAATGATCTTGCAAAAGAGCCACTTAGTGCAGATTTAGCACCCTTCAATTCATCCTCTTTGACACCATTTTCCTTCAGATTTCTGATTTCATAGATGATTTCATGAATTGCAGAATCTGTAGCAGATCCCCTTACACTCGAACCGGCATAGAATCTGGCAATCAGATCATCAGAACCGAAATTTGCAGATGCACCATAGGTCCAGCCTTTATCTTCCCTTAAATTTTGAAGAAGTCGTCCGGCAAATCCGCCCCCTAAAACATATCCCAAGATTCTACTTTGAAGATAATCCTCGGAAGTCAGGAAATTATCCAAAGGATACGTCACTTCAATTACAGATTGCTGCGAAGCTGATCGGTCTACTAACGCTACTATATTTTTTTCAGGAGTATTAGGCTTTTCAAAAGAATGTGTCGGAACTTCAGCACTTACCCATCCTGCAAAATACTTTTCCACTAAAGTTTTGGCCGTAGGCAAATCCATATCTCCAACAATTGCCAGATAGGCAATATTAGGCTTGAAATACGTACTGTAGTAGGATTTGATATCCTCAACTGTGACATTATCTACAGTTTTTTCCGTCTCTATTTCTCCGTAGGGATGGTTATTCCCATAGACTAATTTAGAAGTCAATATTGATGAAATGGAATTCGGATCGTTTTTGGCAAGTGCAAGACCCGATTTGGTTTGGGTTTTAAGCTTTGCTAATTCCTCTTCAGGGAAAACTGGATTGAACAACACATCTGCCATCAATTCCATTACTTTTTCCTTATGTTTTGTTAGAGTTGATCCTGAAATCGAAGTCGAACTACCTGAAATTCGGGCTCCAAGAAAATCTACTTCTTCATTAAACTCTTCTTTGGACCTGTTCTTCGTACCTGCTGTCATCATGTTACCTACAAAACCAAGCATTCCGGATTTTTCTCCTTCCAAAATCGGATCTCGGTCCAAAATTAGCGTATAGGTAACCCTCGGGAGTTTTTCGTTTTGGATTAAAAAAACTTTTAAACCATTGTCTAAAGTAAATGATTCCGCTTCCCCAAATCTGATTTCCGGTGCAGGACCAGGTTCCGGCAATTTGGTACGGTCCACTTGGGCCACTACCGTTGATGCCAACATGAAAACAAATATGTGTGATATGATCTTTTTCATTTGATTATATTTAGGATTAAAAATTATTCAGTTGTCTGTGCTGATTTTGGAAGATATTTCAATACAACCCTACTATCTTTTTTGAGATATTCTTTAGCAACTCTTTGGATATCCTCAGGCTTCACTTTCCTAAATTGCTCTAATTGCAAATTGATATAATCAGTCCCACCATTAAAAACATGGGCCTGTGCCAAATCCAAGGAAATGTTTGCTACAGAACCCAGGTTGTTTACCAATTGGGTTTCTTTGATATTGAGCAATTTTTCAAACTCATTGGCATCAATGCCATTTTGCTTAACCTGCACGAGAATTTCATCTATGGCCTCATTCAGCTCGTCAATATCAATACCCATATTGGCTATAGCCAATATAATAAACATGCCTCCATCTTCCAGGTCATTCGCGAAAGCTTCTGCCTGCACCGCCTTTTGACTTTTATCCACCAATTCCCTGTACATCAAAGAACTCTTACCTGAAAGTAAATAGGTACTCAAGAGATTTAATGCATAGGTATCAGGATGTCCTAATTTTGGTATCTGATAGCCTTGAAAAATAGCCGGAAGCTGAATATTGTCATAAACTATATCCTTAATCTCTGAAGTCAATTTTTGAATCTCAATATCAGGTCTTGGGATTGGTTTTAGGCTTCTTGGTATTTCAGAGAAATATTTTCTGACCAAACGTTCCGTTTCCTCGTAATCAATGTCACCTGCAACAACCAATGTGGCATTATTGGGAACATAGAAAGTATCATAAAAATCTTTAAAATCTGCCAATGTGGCCTGATCTAAATGTTCAGCAGAACCAATAATGGGTGACTGATAAGGGTGATTTGGGAAAAGTCTTATGGGCATTTCTTTTCTGAAGGACATGTAAGGTTGTTCCTCCATAACCTCTTTCATTTCTTGCTTGATCACTTCTCTTTGTGTATCTACTCCGATTTGGTCAATTTTGGCATGGAGCATTCTTTCAGACTCCAAGTACAAAGCCAATTCCAGTTGATTGGATGGTAAAATCTCATAATAGAAAGTGAAATCAAGACTTGTACCTGCATTCAGCGTTCCTCCTGATGATTGCACTATTTGGGCAAATTGGCCCCTGTCGATATTTTCAGAACCTTCAAACATCAGGTGCTCAAAAAAATGTGCATAACCGGTCTTTTCAGGATTTTCATTTTTACTACCGACATGGTAAAAAACCGTGTTGGCAATAATAGGTGTGCTGTTGTCCTGATGCATAATCACATGCAGACCATTGTCCAAAGTGAATTCTTTGAACTCAATTTTATTTTGGGCTGTAGAAGAGAGTACAATAAAGACCCCTACCAAAAATAACAAGATTGACTTTTTCATAATCATTGGTTTTTGTTTAATCACAGATATATTACTGATAGGCAAAAATTTTGTTCAGACAAATTGTTTAATTGCGTATTTTAAATGATGAATGATAATTATTTTAAAAAACGATGGAAAAATATAATTATAAGGATTTACAAACAAATAATATAACTAATTTTTCATTTTAAAAATAAGTTGAGGAAATCCAATTCATCATCAAGTAATGGAAAACAAATCTTTATCAACTTAAAAAATCTTTTTAAATGGTTGGGAATGAGTTTTTAGCAACGGTACTTTACAATGATCAATGATTTTCAAAGCAAAACTACCATCAAAAAGAAAATAAAAAAGTTGGCCAAATTCAATAGGATCTCTCTTCCCGTTCTTCTTTTTTACTTTCCTCTTTGCGCTGAAAATAGAGCCCCACTGTCAAAGCAATTATTGCCCTGACATATAATGTAGCCCCACCCAGTTTTACTAACCATTGATCTATGGTAATTTTAAAAATGAAAATCTCCAGCATGAAATCTACCATGTTGATGGCTAAGAAAAAAAGTAAAGCTTTGATGACGAGTTTTTTACCTGAGATGATCATACGGGCTATTGTTGTTTGGCCATATAAACTAGCAAAAAATTCAAAGAATTACAAATAATTGAAAATAGCTTTCCTTGATTTGCAGAATTAATGCAGTAAGAATCTCCATATCCCAAGATAAAATCAATACTAAGTCTTCTTGAAATTTATAAAAATAAGCCCCAAAAATATATTTAAGGGGCTTATTCCAACAATCACATGCAGAAATGATTTTTTTTATGGATTCAATCTTGCCAATATCTCTTTGGCTTCATGCCATTTCAACCTTGGACCAAACTGACTGACAATTTTGGAGCTGGCCATGGAAGCCAACTTACCGCTTGAGGCATAATTATGACCATTGGTGATCCCATACATAAATGCACCGGCAAACATATCTCCTGCCCCATTGCTATCTATAGCAGTAGTTTTGTAAGGTTCAATATCAATGAAAGTATCTCCATCATATATCATGGCCCCGTTTTTTCCTTGGGTAATGATAAAATGTTTGGCTGCTTTTTTAAGTTCTTCTCTTGCTTCAAGCAGATTGTCTTTATTCGTGAACAACATGGCTTCTTCCTCATTGGCAAAAAGCAAATCCACACTTGGTCCAATCACATCTTCAAAATTGGACTTGAAATATTTGACCATAGCCGGGTCTGAAAAAGTCAGTGCGACTTTAGTACCCGCTGATTCCGCTATCTTTTTAGCATGCATCATGGCTTCCTTACCATTGGGAGAAGTCACCAAATAACCCTCAATAAACAAATACTTGGAATCTTTAATGGCAGACTCATTCACATCTTTGATAGAAAAATTCTGGGTAATCCCCAAGAAAGTATTCATGGTCCTTTCTGAATCTTCGGTTACCATTACCAGACATTTGCCTGTGATTCCCTCTTCCAATCTTTCCGGATCAAGATTATTGCCCACACCCGAATCTTTCATATCCTGAACAAAAAAATGTCCCAATTCATCATTGGCTACTTTGCAACAGTAATATGAATTCCCTCCAAATTGGCTTACTGCAATAACCGTGTTTGCAGCTGAACCACCACATTGTTTTTTAGCTTCAGAGGTATTTATAACTTCCATCAAAGCATTTTGTCTTTCTTCATCAACCAAAGTCATCAGACCCTTTTCAACTTTGTTGTCCCAGAAAAACTGATCAGTCACTTTAAACTCAATATCTACCAAGGCATTGCCTATCCCCGTTACGTCGTACTTTTTCATTTTAGATTTTAGATATAAGATTTTAGATTTTTAGTCTGACCCCTGGTTTTAGATTGAAGCTCAAAAATCAGTCTTTTCATTTTAAAGTTTAAACATTTTTAATTTAGTATCAATCAAACATCTTGTGCCTTTCAAAAGGCTTAGTCCTGTCAAATAAATACCTGTAGGTATGGTGGGTTTTGTAAATAGTAGCCAACAATTGTTCACATACCCTCATCATCTTCGGGTTGAAATCTCCTATCCAATTCATTTCAATCGTTTCGTAGGAAAAACCTGCTGTACTGGCAAGGTCTTTATTGTATTGTAAAATCATGGCGCTTTCAACGCCTTTACCCTGTAAGTCCGGAATGACTCCGAATACCAAGCCCAACATTTTATTCGGAGGGTTAAAGGTTTTATGCCACAGAAATTTCAGTTTGCCAATGAGATCCATTTTCCCGTTGACATATTTAAAAATCTGATTGATCTCAGGAATATTGATGAAAAACGAGACCGGTTCACCCTTATAAAAACCAAAATAAATAAGTCTTGGATCCAAAATAGGCTTCATTTTCGCAAACATCATTTTTGTTTCTTTTAGGGTCAACGACTTCCCCATATGCCTTGCCCAGGCCTTATTATAAACTTCCATAAAATATTCCGGAGCCTTTTCCGAAAGCTCTTTACCTTTCATATATCGAAAGTTATAATCAGGATCTGCCATTATTCGATTGGCACGTTCAATCATTTTTGGATCAAAACCTACCCCTTTTACAGGTCTCATATAGGTGTATTGCTTGAAATAAAGCTGAAAGCCATATGCTTCGAAAAAATCCTGATAATACTTGAAATTCCATGGCATATTGTAATTCGGTTCAGAAAACCCATCTACTAAGAGCCCCCACCATTTATCCCTTTCTCCAAAGTTAACCGGACCATCCATAGCTTCCATTCCCTCCTTTATGAGCCAATTTTTTGCGATATCAAATAATAAAAAAGCAGCAGACTTGTCTTGATTACATTCAAAAAAACCCATTCCTCCTGTAGGTTGTTTTTCTTTCCATTTGGGATGCAAAAAAGCGGCAATCCTTCCAATTGTTTCCCCTTTTTCATTTTTCAGCAACCATCTTTTTGCTTTTCCGCCCTGTCGGAATAATTTGTTGGTTTCGGGGTGAAAAATGCCCTCAATATCTTTATCAATCGGCCTGATCCAGTTTTTTTCATTCCGGTAAAGTCTCACGGCCATTTCCAAAAATTCCTTTTCTTCAGCTGGATTGTTTACTTCCAGTATTTCCATACTTGTTGTTGTTTTTTTAAAAGGCTAAAAATAGGGAGATTACTTTATTGAACAAAGAATTTAACACAATGCACCACATTGAGCGGGTCAAAGTCACATTTGAAAAGATATTACTTTTTAGGCGCCAAATTTGGGTAATCTGTAATTATCCCATCTACGCCCATTTCCAATAATTTCTCCATTTGGGCGGAGGTATTGACAGTCCAAGGGATGACTTTCATGCCTTTTTTATGAAATTCTCCCACAGTCTCTTTGGTCAAAGCCACGAAGTAGGGCGAATAAATCTGCGGTTCAAATCCCAACTCTGCAAGCTGTTCTGCAGGTTTGGAAGCTGTCTCCACCAACATGGCCAAGGTCACTTGCGGATAAACCTGATGCATGTACTGCAAAACCCTGAAATCAAATGATTGTATATTGACACGGCTCCAATCGAGTTTTTCATCAATCAATCTATAAACAAGGTCGGAAAACTCCTTGGGAGCAGGGTGGAAAATTCCGTCTCCATCAGGACTGCTTTTGATCTCAATATTGTAATTGGGCTTGGGCAACCCCATATCCGACACATACTTTTCCACGACATCAATCAAATCTGAAAGTCTTGGCTTAGTTACATGAAATTTAACCTGTTGCGGAAATCCCGAATGGAATTTGCTTCCACAATCATATTTGATGACTTCCTCAAAGTCCATCTGATAGATATTATGTGACTTATCTCCTGCGACGATTTCGTTACTTTCAGGTGTCAGACATATCACCGGATTCATATAGGGTTCATGGGAAACGATAACGATTCCATCCTTGGTCACTGCCAAGTCCATTTCCAGAGTTGTGACACCCAAATCCAAAGCCTTGATCATTGCAGGAATGGTATTTTCAGGCATCAATCCTCTTGAGCCGCGATGGCCTTGGAGGTCGTAAGAAAATTGTGCGTTGACAGTCGACAAATTGATAATGATTATAAAAATGAGTAAAACTGATTTTTTCATTTTCTTTTTTCCGGAAATTATATCAATACAGGATCAAAGCCAAAATTCAGAGGTTACTATATCAATAATTTTTTAATAATGAACATCCCAAATCATCACATTAGGAGGTCTAACTGATTTTTGGCCCTGATTTATTTCGATTCATTTCAACTTCGATCTTGCCTTTGTACTCCCGTCTCCCGTCTTCGGTCTTCCGTCAGGCAAACAAGGGGAACTAGGCAAATAAAATCATTATGATAAATAATAAGAGTATCAAACCACCTCGCCATAAAGATCAAATTCTGTGGCTTCGTGGATTTTTACCTGAACGAAATCCCCAACTCTGCAATAGAACTTTGAAGCATCGATCAATACCTCATTATCTACTTCTACAGAATCAAACTCAGTCCTTCCTACAAAAAAGCCATTCTCTTTTTTGTCAATTAAAACCTTGAATTCCTTACCCACTTTTTGTTGGTTGAGGTCATAGGAAATTTGTTCCTGAATTTCCATGAGGTAATTGGCCCTTTCCTGTTTTACTTCAGCTGGGATAATGTCTTCCATAGAATGGGCATGGGTATTCTCTTCATGTGAATAGGTAAATATACCCAACCGCTCAAATTTCATCCTTTCTACAAAATCCACCATTTCCTGAAATTCGGCTTCTCCTTCACCCGGATGACCGGCAATCAAAGTAGTCCTGATGGCAATTTCAGGAATCAGATCTCTAATGGAATGGATCAATTCCTCTTGCTTCTCCCTTGTTGTCCCTCTTCTCATGGTTTTCAAAACCGAAGAAGAACCGTGCTGAAGTGGGATATCCAAGTAGTTGCAGATATTCGATCTCTCTTTCATGACTTCAATCACATTCATGGGAAATCCTGTGGGATAGGCATAATGCAGCCTGATCCATTCGATTCCCTCTACGTCTGAAAGGTTTCTCAACAAATCGGCCAGGTTTCTTTTCTTATAAAGATCAAGTCCGTAGTATGTGGAATCCTGGGCGATGAGTAAAAGTTCTTTGGTTCCGTTGGCAGCTTTATGTTGCGCTTCCTTCACCAATTCCTCAATAGGGCGTGAAATATGTCCGCCCCGCATTAGAGGAATGGCACAAAATGAACAGGGCCTGTCACAACCCTCTGATATTTTCATGTAAGCGTAATGGGCATTGTGCGTCAAAAGTCTTTCGCCTACCAATTCATGTTTGTAATCAGCTTTGAATTTTTTGAGCAATGCCGGCAAATCCCTGGTCCCGAAATAAGCATCCACTTGGGGGATTTCTTTTTCCAGATCATCTTTATAGCGCTGGGAAAGGCATCCTGTGACATAGACCTTGTCTACCAATCCCTGTTCTTTGGCATCTACATATTGTAATATAGTATCAATCGATTCCTGCTTGGCATTGTCTATAAAGCCACAGGTATTGATGATGATGATATTGTTATCCTGCTGATTGGATTCATGGGAGGCATCTATTCCGTTCCCTTTCAACTGTGTCAAAAGCACCTCGGAATCAACCAGATTCTTGGAGCAACCCATGGTGATGATATTGACTTTGTCTTTTTTTAATGTTCTCGCTTTCACTGTATTCCTGTATTTGGGTGCAAAGGTAGGGAAAATTGGGGTTTTTAGATTGGGAGGATAATAATTGGATGATTGTAAAATTTCAAAATTGGAAAATTGGGTTCGAATACAAATGTCTTTATTATAAAAAAAGCTTATTTGAGGAGTTTGAAGGGGTATTTGATGAAATTCGGAAAATAAGACATCCATTAAAGAAAAATCAAATCCTAACCAACAATCCAAAGAACAAATATTCTATGATTTTGATTGTCATTCATTTCATCGAGAGAATCTCCCCCTACGGTTTTCGGGTTATTAGACTTCTTCTGACATACCAATGACATAATCCTAAAATGCCTCTCGTTCCGATAGCTATCGGAATCGGGGAACGGAGAAAATGGTTAATTAGAGTGGGGATTGGAAAAGGGGCGGCGCCCCTTTTCCAATCCCCACCTCCCCACATTACAGGCCCGGTGGCCGAGCTTGCCGAGGCCAGAATGGTTAAACCTGATGTCATTTCCTATTTTGAACATTTTAAAAATGTTGGAGACTTGAAGTGACAAGGACACGTCTTCTTGATTCTTAGTTCTCATATTGGTTTTTGGCTCCCCGATACTCGGGGCAAGCTTTGTCTCTAAACTCTTGCACATCGCCTATCGCCTCTCTAATCAAAGCTCATGATCCAAAAAAACCTTCGAGGTTTTAAAAACCTCAAAGGTCTCAAAGCCTTCCTCTTGTCTCCCCGATACTAGGGGCAGGCTTTGGTTCTTGTATCTTGCCTCTAAAATCTCGGCTCTCGCATCTCGCTTCTCCCTCCTAATACCCCGTAATCTCCTTCAACAGCCCAAAAAATCCCTTTTTCCGATCTGAATTGGTGCCCCAATCTACCGGGACACTTTGGTAGCCCTGCTCAAATCCTTCATCTTTCATGCGGTAATCAAACAAACCCCAAGAGGCATAGGCGGAAACAGCCGCTGTGAAATTGTTCCAGTCTTTGTCAAAGTCAAAATGATCGTCTTCATTGAATATAATTGGTTTGGATTCGGCAGTTTCAATCATTCTTGTTGAATTCACCATGCTTACTATGCTATTTGGGTCAGAAACTCCATTTCCATGCAGCAGGATAAAATCTGAAACATTGACCACATTGGGTTTGGGGATGGCACTTCCTTTATAACTTGTACTGACATAGAATCTGTAGCCATTCCTTTCGATATTTTTTGCCAATGTGATCAACTCATGAACCCTTTCAGGTTTCAATATTTCATGATCATAGGCATCTACATCGCATTCATTGTTGATTTCGATCAGCACATTTCTGTAGCCTTTTTCATGTAGCCATTCCGTGGCATTTTGAACAGCGGATATCACTGCCTTTTCATCCTCTAGCCTTTGGTCCTGCCCAAAATAAAAGTATCCGACGATCGGTACCATGCCCAATTCATCTGCTTTGTCAAGGATTTTTTTCAGCCTTTTCATAAAATCAACCCTCAATTCACCTTTTTCTGTAAAAGCAGAATTATGCCAAGGCTGACTTTGGGAATACCCAAAAGGACTTCCTCCCTGCAAATTGATGGTAAAAGAAAGTAAACCATGTCTTTTCCATTCTGCCATGTTGGCAATAAACTCATCCGTGTTTCTTTCGGGGTCCCATTTCCCGGTATCAGGATATTCCCAATTGGAAAAAGTCTCAGGATTGAGATCATCAAAAACCCCCTGCACCATTCTTGAATTCATCAACAGCCCCTCAATGGGTTTTCCTTTCCAAGTTCTTCCTTCATAGGTCGGTTTGCCATTGATATAAAATTTATCCCCTTTGATTTCGACGGTTGTATTCCTTTCCGAAGGATTATGTTCTTGGAAATAGTTGAAACTTAAAAGAAATAAGAGTAGGAATGATTTTAAATGGGTCATAGTTTAAGTTTTAACTGAATAAGGTGCTGTTTATTAATCCTTTAAGTTAAAACATTTTTCGATCATAAAATAAAAGACAAATAAATCGTCAATATCAAAGCGACTGAAATCTGAAATCCAATATTATTCAAATATTAATTTTAGGAGATTTTTTTGGTTTTAACTTAAAGTATCCTTAACGATTTATTTGCTTTTGGACAAGGGTTTCTTTCTACTTTTGGGCACGTACAGCAAACGAACATTTTTTCATAAACCTTGCATATTTTTAGGCGTCGATGTGAATCGACGCCTTTGCTGTTTTTAATCCTATTTCATTTATCCTCAAAATCCTTCCACCCCAACCCTCCCTTTTTGACCAATTTCCTGTACTCTGTTGGGGTCATTCCGGTTAGTTTTTTGAACTGGGAGGAAAGGTGCTGAACGGAACTGTAATCCAGTTTCCAGGCCATTTCGCTGAGGTGGAGTTCTTCATAAAATAGCCATTCTTTCACCTTTTCAATTTTCAACCGAATAAAATATTTCTCCATGGTGATCCCTTCAATACTGCTGAACAAATGGCTTAATCCGCTGTAATCCTCGGGGATATTTTCTTTGATATAGGTGGAGATATTAAAGCCTGCGGGGATTTCCTCCTGTTGCACCAATTCTGAAAAAAGATTCTTGATCATTTCGATTTTTTGGAAGTCCTTATCTTTCAATACCTCAAATCCCAAATTTAATAAGTCCGTTTCCAACAAATCCTTTTTCGGCTCCACCAGTTCAGCTCGGAGTCTCACTTTCCCTAAAGCAACCTGCTCAAAAGGAATGTCCAAATGTTTAAGAACATTTTCGACAGCCAAAATACATCTGGGACAGACCATATTTTTTATCATCAATTCTTTCATATCCTTATGATTTTATCCTGAAGCTAAATCAAATATCTCCGACAATAACGATAACCGTAATTTCAATCATATTAGTTCTTTGGAAACCTTTGGGAGAATAAGTTCTTTACCCTAATTTGGCATTCAAATATACCCTACTATGAACAACCCATCTTCCCAAACAGCAGAAATGATTTTTGATAGGAAAGATTATGATGATCAGACTTTGATCAAATTGTACGAATCTCTTCTGATGCCCCGGAGAATTGAAGAAAAAATGCTGATTCTACTTCGGCAGGGTAAAATCTCAAAATGGTTCAGCGGTTGGGGACAAGAGGCCATTTCTATTGGTGCCGTTAACGCTTTGGCTGAAGACGAATATATCCTTCCAATGCATAGAAACCTGGGTATATTCACAGGGAGAAATCTTCCGCTCGAAAAACTCTTTGCCCAGTTTCAGGGCAAAAAATCAGGGTATACCAAAGGTAGGGACAGGTCATTCCATTTTGGAACCAACGAGCACCATATTGTAGGGATGATTTCCCACTTGGGTCCTCAGATGGCCATTGCAGACGGTATTGGTTTGGCACATAAATTATCTAAAGAAAACAAAGTCACTTTGGTTTTTACGGGAGACGGGGCCAGTTCTGAAGGTGATTTTCATGAAGGCCTGAATGTTGCAGCGGTTTGGAAACTTCCGGTTATTTTTGTGGTGGAACATAATGGTTACGGGCTTTCTACTCCAAGTGAGGAACAGTTTGCTTTCAAATATTTTACCGAAAAAGGGCCTGGCTATGGCATGGAGGCTGTTAGGGTAGACGGCAATAATGTTTTGGAAGTATATGATGCTATCAAAAGATTGTCAGAAGATATCAGAAAGCATCCTAGACCTGTACTTTTAGAAGCCATTACCTTCAGAATGCGGGGTCATGAGGAAGCTTCCGGAACCAAGTATGTCCCAAAAGAATTGATGACAACTTGGGCTTTAAAAGACCCTGTGGACAACTATGAAAGATTCTTGGAAGAAACAGGAGTTTTGGATCCTGAAACCAAAGAAAAACTCAACAAAAAAATCAAAGACGCCATCAATAAAGGTTTGGAAAAGGCATTTGCTGAAGAAAGTATTCGACCAGATACTTCTGAAGAACTTTCCGATTTATTCTCTCCATTTGAGCAAAAAGTCATATTACCTTCATCAGACAATGTTTCAGAAAAAAGATTTATTGATGCCATTTCGGATGGATTGAGACAGTCCATGATTAAATACCCCAACCTCATTCTGATGGGACAGGACATTGGGACCTATGGTGGCGCATTTAAAATTACAGATGGGTTCAAAAATGAATTTGGTGGGGAACGCGTGAGAAATACCCCCCTTTGTGAGAGTGCCATTATCGGGGCGGCCTTAGGCCTTTCCATCAAAGGATACAAATCCATGGTGGAGATGCAGTTTGCAGATTTTGTTTCCGTTGGCTTCAATCAGATCGTGAATAATCTTGCAAAAATCCATTACCGTTGGGGACAAAAAGCCGATGTGGTCGTCAGAATGCCCACGGGTGCAGGAGTTGCGGCAGGGCCTTTTCATTCCCAATCCAATGAGGCTTGGTTTTTTCATACACCAGGATTGAAGATCGTCTATCCATCCAACCCCTATGATGCCAAAGGATTGCTCAATGCGGCTTTTGAAGACCCGAATCCTTACCTGTATTTTGAGCACAAAGCATTGTACCGATCTATCTCTGAGAGCATTCCTGATGATTACTATACCGTAGAAATAGGCAAAGCCAATTTGGTTGAAGCAGGTGAAGTGCTTAGCATCATCACCTATGGCATGGGCGTGCATTGGGCTAAAGCCGCAATAAAAGAAATTGGTATTTCCGCAGATATTTTGGATTTAAGGACTTTGCTTCCTTGGGATAAAGAGGCAGTAGAAAAAACGGTCAGAAAAACCGGCAAAGTGATTTTCCTACAGGAAGATTGCCTGACAGGTGGAATCGGCGCAGAAATATGTGCATGGATTTCGGAAAACTGTTTTGAATATTTGGATGCTCCTGTTATGCGGGAGGGAAGCCTTGATACACCCGTTCCCTTTGCCCCAAACCTGGAGAAGAATTTCCTTCCTGTGGAGAGGTTTAAAGAGAAATTGGGGAAGCTGATGGAGTATTAATAGTGCTTGGCCCAACTGGCTGAATGGAAGGATGTTTTTCTGTCCCTTTAGGGACAAGATATAGGTAGAATAATTGATTTAAGGCAGGTTGCCGTGCCTTTAGGTACGGAATATCTGTTGTACCTAAAGGCACAAAAACCCTTAAAATTGACCTTGTGTTTTACCTATATGATGTCCCTAAAGGGACAAAAGTCTATGTTAGGATTAAGTGTCTTCCAACATCGGACTTCCATCTTTTTTAAAGACCCACTTTTTCACTAAATTTAGACTTATGAAATCTGAGGAGACCGAAAACAAAGTCAGTGAACCATTTACCGGTTACGGAAAATATTCCTACGCGGACTATTTGACCTGGCAAATGGATGAAATGGTCGAAATCATCAAGGGAAAAGTTTTTAGGTCAGCTGCCGCTGCCCCTAAAAGGATTCATCAAGAGATTGCATTGAAAATTGCGAGGAAACTTGGGGATTATTTAGATAAAAAACCCTGTAAAATATTCCATGCCCCCTTTGATGTCAGGCTTCCTGTTAAGTCAAAGAAAAACGAAGATATTTATACAGTGGTGCAGCCTGATATCTGTGTTGTCTGTGACAAGAGCAAATTAGATGAAGCAGGTTGCATTGGCGCGCCTGACCTGATTATTGAAATCCTCTCTCCTGGCAACAACCGGAAAGAACTGAAATATAAATACGAAGTATATGAGGAAAGCGGTGTGAAAGAATATTGGGTAATCCATCCTAACGAACAGACTTTATTGATCTATAAATTAACTAATGGATCATATATCCCTTCCAAACTTTTTACTACCGGGGATATTGTTTTGTCTGAATGCATTGAAGGATTCAGCTTGGATTTGGAGTATGTCTTCAGTGATTTGGATTGAACTCTAAGTTTATAAAACTGCAAATGATTGTTTACGTAATTATTTTCAAAAATCAATTTATGAAAAGGTTAATTTTTGTAAGCATATTTTTCATAAGCACATCGGTTTCTTATGCTCAATTTTTCTCGACCGGGTTTCAGGCAAATCTTGGTGTTCCAATCGGAGAATTGAGGGATGTCATGGACGGATCAGTTTTCCCGGAGTATACCATGTCTTTCTATTATAAATTCCCTTTAAAACCCATTGAGGTGGGCATGGGTATTGGCTATGGGAAATATGGTACCGAGCTCGAAAAAAGAAATGACCTTTACCCAGGATATACAGATGTATTGAGACTTAGAAGAAACAATAATCTGTTAACCTTAATGGGGATTTTCAGGTACAATTTTGAAAATGAAAAGCAGATAATCCCTTTTATTGAAGCGCAGATTGGCGCCAATCATTTCTACACCAGGTACAAAATAAGGGAATCGAGCTTTGAAGAACCCATTGAGGAAGGTTTGGATTTTAGTGATTGGGTGCTTGGTTTCCGTTTTGGGGGAGGATTCAAAATTCCTTTTAAAAACAAAGATTCCGGACATTTTGAGTTCAAGGTATTGTATCATGACAGCGGTCCTGTAGAATATCTCAGAAAACAGGATACTGAATATCGGGCAAGCCAAGGAGATGGGGAATTTGTATATACCCCTCAAAAAACCACTATCAATCTCATCCAACCTGGAATAGGGTTTGTCTTTTTTCTGGATTCTGCAATTTACTGAATAATAAAGTCTTTAAAATGCGTATAAGGATTTTAAAGAAAATTATTCCTTCTTGATGAATCTATGGCATAAGAATTGTTTCAATTAAAGTATAAACTAAACCAACTATCCAATAAAAATAACCGGCCCTGAAAAGCCGGTTATTTTTTTATTTAGGTTTTGTTGGTATTGTTAAAAAATTAATGTCTACGACAGTTAATAAGTCATCCCCTAAAAATTCAACTCCCGAAAAATTTTGATGAAGATAAAGAACGACCTATAAGTGAAAGAAACGTTTAATGGTACCTAGTTGTATCCTGATGGCTAACCGGATACAATTACACACAACGAGAGCTACTTTCCACATTTGGAATTAATCCCAAATAATGTAAGGGACAACACCTAGCTCCAAACCCAATCTTTACCAAGATATGGTGAGGTTTTTGGGAATTTAGATTTGAGAAGAGATGTTTTTTTTGGAACGCTGATGACACTGATTTGGCTGATTTACACAGGTAAAAAATCATTGAAAATCAGCCTTATCAGCGTTCAATCAAATATTTCTTATATTTCTTTGCGTCTCTGCGCCTTTGCGGGAAATCCAAACCACTCTTTGAGCCCCCCTTACCCCCCATTCTTCCTCCACAAAAACACCGGCAATCCCAAAAACACCCCTACAATACTGAATATCAATCCCCCGATGGTTCCGATCGCCAAGCTGAACCAGAAGATCTCGTTCTGACCTTCCATGATAAATGGGATCAGGCCAAAGCAGGTGGACAAAATGGTCAGAATAATAGGGACTGCCTTTCCTGCCACTGCCTTCAAGACATTCCTGTTGTAAAGGCCCTTTTTTCGGTTGTTCAGGTCATTGACGATAAAAATGGCTGCATTGACCGCCAAGCCGCCCAACATGACAAATGCCGCATATCCCCCCTGATCGAAATAAAAATCAAACAGGGAAAAAACCAGAAACAATCCGATAAAGGATATCGGGATGATGACTATGATATAGAAAGGCTGCTTGAGGTTTTCGAACAATACCGCTGTGATAAAAAATATCCCCACGATCAATACCAAAATCAAACTATACTGTCTCTTGGCCTTTTCCCAATCATAGGACCAGGTCAGTTTGGAAGCAGTATAGCCTATAGGCATATTGGCTTTCATTTCTTCCAAAACTTCATCCAGGTATTCATTCCCGAATTTGGCCGAACCCATGTATTCAAATGCCACCAACCGGATATACTGCCGGTCTTCCTTGTGCAGGGCATTGGTGGTGGTTTCCTTGCTCAAGGTGCCGAAATTACTGACCTTGAAAATCTTGTCCTCACCACTGATCAGACTGTTTTCCTCTAAGTCAAATTTGGAGTATTTGTCTGAATCGAGTTCACGAACTACGACTCCATAGTTTTTATCGTCTAAAGTAAGATATGTGCTTGGTCTTGACGGTTTGGATACATCATTCAGCGCATTGATTACCTGATATTGATTGGATCTTGCCAGGGCCATTTTTCCCTGATCCAACCTAAGCACATATTCCTCTGTCTTTTGCTCGTTCCAGCCCAATCTTTCATTGGTATTGACCTCCTGAATCCGCTTGTGTTGCAAAAGTTTCTCCGCCAAAACCTCTGCCTGTCTCTCCAGTTCATCAAAATTATATCCTTTCATTGTCACCTTGAAAGATGGGATTCCTTCCCCGAATCCACCTGTATAAAACCCTTGGCCCACGCCACTAATAACCCACCTTGCTCCGGACCAGTCTGTGGATTTGACGGATAGCCTGCCTTTCAGTTGGTAAGGCAAGGCTGATTTCTCATAGGCTTCCTTGAAGGTAATGTTGATATTGGCATATTGACCTGACTGTACATAGGTCACAAATTGGTCGATGCCTTCCACCTCTTTGAGAAATCCCTCAAATTCCTTCATGATAAAATCCATTTGTTCTAGCGTATTACCAAAGGGTAGTTGGGCAGTGACATACAATCTGGTCTTTTCGGCTTCTCTATAAGAAGATTTTTCAAATACACCCCTGACAAACATCCTCAGCGAACCTCCCAGGTATTTGTCCACATGGGGCCTGATGTCTTCCTGGTAGAGGGTACTTCCGATGGATTTATTGTACCATTCCTGTCCTTCCCATTTGGCAGGAAGAAAAAACACAGGAAGACCGAAAAGCAGAACAATGGCAGTCACAAAAGTCTTCCGAAACCTCGCCACAAAACCTATACTTCTACTATAAGCCCCAAAAGCCCTAACCCTCTTTCTAAGCTGTTTCACTGTAAGGACCCTACCCTTTTTGGCTTTTTGTCCAAAAAGAATCTCATACATGGCCGGCGTAAAAAGCAAAGCCACCAAAAGCGAAACTGCCAACATTACAGCCACTACCACCGAAAATTCGGTCAGGTTTTTCCTGTCTTCCTCCGGCAAAAAGAACACAATCATCAAGGCTGCAATAGTAGTAAGCGATGCAGCCAACAATGCCACAAAAACCTTCCGATTTTTATGCTTGTGCAAATGGTCGATCATGATAATGGCATTGTCCACGATCAGACCAAATGAAATCGTCAATCCGGCAAGCGAATATAAGTGGATGTCCACTTTCAGCAGGTAAAGTATAATCCCGGTAATACTCAGGTTGATGACGATACCCAAAAACAAAATGCTCAGATAGCGCAGGTTTCTGTTGATCAGAAATATGAAAATGATCAAAATCAGAACGGAAAGTCCTGACCGCTTGTAAATCTTGTTCAGTTCCTTTTCCAAAAACTCTGTATCATCATTTTCCAACCTGACCTCAAACCCCGCCGGCAGCAAAGGCTTTGTAGCTTCTATAGCGGCTTTGATATTTTTGGCCAACAGGACTTTGTTGACCCCGTCCCGGTTGATGATGGATAGGGTGACCGAATTGTTGCCGTTGATCCGGTAATAGGAAGAAGGTTCTGCCTCTTCCAGGGTCAACCTTGCCAGGTCTTTTAGGAAAATCTCCTTTCCTTCCCTGTTGGTGACCAACAGGTTTTCGAGTTGGCTGAGGCTATTGAGCGAGCGGTCTACTTGGATAAAAAGGGTTTCTCCCCTGTTATTGACCAAAGAACCGGGATAAGACCTTCCAAAGGCATTTCTGATGACGGCTTCCACATCGGACTTGGACAGCCTGAAAGCCTGTAGCTTTTTGATATCATAGGTGACGTACAACTGCAGGTCATTTGATCCCCGAATGGTGATTTCTTCTATTTCCTCAAAGCGGTTCAAAGAGGTCTTCAGCACATCCTCAGCTATTTTCTTTATTTCAAAAGAAGCAAAAGGGCCATTGACAGAATAGGTCAGGATCGGGGTTTTTAGGTCATTTCTCCGATCCTCCGATTGGGTGACCAAGGGATAGGATACTTTTCTGTCCATGGAGGGGTAAACCTGCCGGATGATGGATGCCACCTCAAATTTCTTGAACTCCATATCCGTCTTCTTGTCGAACCTGAGGGTAATAGATCCCCGATCATAATTGGAGAGGGAATTGATTTTCTTCAGATCTGCCAATTGTGACAGGGCACCTTCCAAGGGAGAGGTCGCCAATTTTTCCACCAATTCAGGGCTTGACTGTGGCACCGCATAACTTACCGTCAATACCGGTTCCCGTTCCTGTGGATTCAGATCCACAGAAAGCCTCGGCACCAACGCAAACCCGATGATGCTTAGAACTATGAACGATATGATGATGCGGAAGGGAGTCAAGGGGAGGGATAAAGGATGAAGGTTGAGGGGTGAAGGTAGATTTTAGAATTTATATTGGAGATTTTAGATTGGAGACACAAAACGTGAGACATAAGAAATAAGAAATAAAATTGTTGTCTCCCCCGGGTCTTGGTTCTTTTCACTTGTGTCTCTTTATATATTTCCATTTTGGTTTGTATTTTCTTTTAATTCAGTGAAGTTTTCACTTGATTTTGGGATTATTAAATTGGCACGTTTGATTTAAATTTTAGGTTCAAAGTGTGTAAATAATCTTTGCCTTGTCATCTCGAGTCTCCAACATTTTTAAAATGTTCAAAATAGGAAATGACATCAGGTTTAACCATTCTGGCCTCGGCAAGCTCGGCCACCGGGCCTGTAATGTGGGGAGGTGGGGATTGGAAAAGGGGCGCCGCCCCTTTTCCAATCCCCACTCTAATTAACCATTTTCTCCGTTCCCCGATTCCGATAGCTATCGGAACGAGAGGCATTTTAGGATTATGTCATTGGTACGGCAGGAGAGATCTAATTACCTAGATCAGGGAAATAGACTTCTTCTGCGCACCAATTTTAAATGCTGGTTTTTGAACCGATTGATTTAATATAACTTCAAAGCTGATCCATATACTCCTCTTTTTTCAACTCAGGAACAATGTCTATCGAGTTTGATATCTGTAAACCGTTGTGGGGGAAACAGACTTCTCCTAACGTCGAAGTGACAAGGAAAAGCCTTCTTATTTCTTAACCCATGCTTCTAAATTCTAACTTCTAACCATAATCATTAATCCTTCCTCATCAACCCTCTCAAACCTCCCAATCTACCTCTTTCCCCCATCTTGGCTCTTGTTTCTTGGTTCTCAAATCTTAAGTTTCAATTCTCGTCTCTCGCTTCTCCCCCCTCCCCACAAACCAATAAGCTAAAGGCACAAAATACAGTGCCGTAAACGTACCAATTGTCAAACCTCCGATCACTGAAAAGACCAAAGGGCGCTGCAAATCTGCTCCGAGACCTGAACTGAAGACGACAGGAAGCAGGGCAAGGATGGTGGTGACGGAGGTCATGAGGATGGGTTTGAGCCTGATTTCTCCGGCTTCAAAGAGGGATCTTTCTAAAGCTTCTTGACTTCCCAGGGACTGACTGTATTTTATTTTTAACCTGTTGATGGTATCGATTTTCAAAATGGCATCATTGACCATGATCCCCAACATGACCACCAAACCGATGGCTGACATAACATTGAGGGAAGTTCCTGTAAGCAATAGGACGATGAATGCACCTGCGATTCCCAAAGGAAGTGTGAATATCACGATCAGGGGCTGCACAAAACTCTCAAATTGAGCTGACAGGATAAAGTAAAGCAACAGTACCGCCACCAACAATATCCCTATCAATTCCTGAATGGTCTCTTTGTCCTTGAAATATTGCCCAAAGAAAGATACTCCTAAATTCCGGTCAGCTGCCCATCTCGAAATTACCGAATTGGAGGAACTTGGATTATCCGATTCCAGCAAAACGGATTGGTAAATGCCCCCTTTGTCTGCGGTGACAAATTTGTAATGGTTTTCATAATCAAAACGGATAAAATTGCTCAGCGCATATTCATTACCGTCTTTGCCCGTCAGATAATTATTTCTCAATATCTCTTCAAAATTGGCTCTGTTGGATTTGAGCCTGATGGGAGTAATCTCCCCAAAGCGTTTGATATCCATGATGGAGTACATCCCAAAAAGTCTCTTGACCTGTTCCTGCAGATCGGAGGTACTGATCCCATAAAGGGCAAGTTTGCCTCCATCCAACCGGAATATAACCGAGGCTTCCTTCTGCAATCCCGGTCCTCTGGAAAATTCTTCCACCGGAAACTCTTCCAACCAAACGTCCATTCGGCTTTCTTCAATGGGTTTTTTGGTCTCCAGGTCCTTCCACCTTACTTCATAATAGGGCATATTGGAAGCAAAGAGTTGGTCAAAGGCATTGGGGGCATCGCTGATATCAAGTTGTGCATTGGGAAAATTTTTAATAACCAATGACCTGAGCTTTTGCATTTGCCCTGTCTTCTCTTCTTGGTTATCAAATAGAAAATACAGACTCGCCTCCTGCAATGAACTTTCCCCATCAAAAAGCAGAAACTGTCTTACCCCTAAATCACTTTCGGATTTGAGATATGCTCCTTCCAGTGAATTCAACAAGGACATGACCCTATCTTTATTTTGCTCCACTCCTATGGGTTCGTTCCAGTCAAGGGACACCACCGCATCAAACTTTTCAATCGGAGGAAGTCCGCTTGTTTCCAACAAATAAGCCATTCCAAGACCAACCGGAATCAACAATAGGAATATACCAAAACTGAGTTTCCGCTGACTGAATATTTTTTTATACAATGATTTATATCCTCGTAGAATCCCCAGAAAAAACCTGCTGTCTTCATCGGTGACAGGCTTTTCTCTTTTTCTCCTAAAGAAAAACTGGTAGAGCATGGGGAGAAAAATAAATGCCACCATCAGGGAAACTCCCAATATTGCAGCAACAGAAACCGCCTGATCAAAAAACAGTGCCCCGGAAATACCACTGAGAAATACCAAAGGTATAAATACCGCCAACGTGGTCAGCACGGAGCTGATCAAAGCTGACATGACTTCATTCACCCCTTCCACACAAGCTTCAAAAAGCGGCAGGCCATCTTTTCTTTTTCTGGTAATATTATCCAATACAATGATGGAATTGTCAATCAACATCCCCAGACCCAATGCCAGTCCTGACAGGGAAATGACATTGATGGAAATGTCAAAAAAGTAGAAGACCAAGAAGCTAATCAACAAAGAGGTCGGCAAGGAAATCCCGATAATCACCGGAGTCCGGTAATTGCCCATAAAGACAAAAAGCACCCCAAAAGCAAACAATCCACCAAACAGCAAACTCGTCTGTAAATTACTTATTCCTGCATTGAGCAATACCGATTGGTCTTGGGTCAGTTCAAAATCCACCTGTGGATAATCTTCCCTGAATATGTCAATCGCTTCATAAACCTTTGGTAGCAACTCGTTCATTTTTGCCGAAGCCTGTTTGTGGACAGTGATGACGAGGCCTTCATTTTCACCGAATAGATGGTATCCCAACACATCATTGATCTCATATTGGACATCAGCTACCCTACCCAGATCGATAGTCACACCCTCCTCGGAGGTAACGGGCAGTTTCATAATATCCGAAGGAGAATCAACCCTGGTGGCAAGTCTGAGGTAATACCGGAACTGACCATCCTCCACACTGATTCCGGGAAGTTCTTCATTGCCGAATTTGATGGCATTGATGACATTCTCTTCGGACATGCCCAAAGCCCTGAGTGCCGATTTGTTGGGGCTGACGGTAATGATCCTGTCTTTTTTGCCATTGATATCGACCAGTGAAACCCCTTCCAACTGTTCCAGCCTTTTTTTAAGGACATTCTCGGTCAACAGACTGATTTCCGTAAAATCAAAACCCGGTTTTGGCACCACCTGTACTCTTACAACCGGGATATCATTGGTATTGATGCGGATGACCTGTGGACGGCTGAGATCGGAGGGAAGCGAATTGGTCATCCGGTCAATCTTTTCGTTGACATCGATATAGGCAAGTTCCATTTTGGTGCCAAAATCAAAAGTCAAGCGGATGGTCCCCAGTTCAGATCCTGACTTGCTTTCCATGTCCTCGAGTCCGTTAAGGGTCATCAGTCCTTCTCTTATGGGTGAAAGTACATTTTGTTCTATGGCTTCAGGAGAGGCATTGGGGTAATTGACTTTGACCACTATCTGTGGGACATCGATGGGGGGCAGCAGGGAAATGGGCAATGTCCTGAACACAATGACCGAAAAAACCATCAGTGCCAAAAAAGTCATCAAAACAGCTATGGGTCTTGCCAATAAAAACCTTACCATCCCGCTTAGTCTTTTATAATTTGTACAGGTGCCTGATGGGCCAATTGCAGGTTATTGGAGGTGATGACGGTCATGCCCGGTTCTATACCGCTCAGGATTTCCACTTCCTTCCCGTTGTCCTTCCCTACCTCTACATAATTCCATTTGGATTCGTCTTTTTCAATTGTAAAGACAACAGGTCTTTGGGAACGGTACACCAATGCTTCTTTGGGCACGACGATGCTGTTGTTCTGTGGGGCACGGATAATGGCACGGGCGTTCATCCCCGGCAGCAACCCTTTGGTTTCGCCGATCAGGATTCCCACCTGAACAAGCCCATTTTCATCAACCTTGGGATTGATGCTTTTGACTGTTCCGGTGATGCCTTCCGCAGCTCCACCAACAGGGAAGATCTCCGCTTTTTGTCCCACGGAAATCAGGTTGATGTCCGATTCCAGGACTTTGACTTTGAGTTCCAGTTGGTTGGTGTTGATGATTTCAAAAAGTTCGTCCCCGGCATTGACCATGCTGCCCCTTTTGGTTTTGAGGTCAGCAATACGGCCCGATGTGGGGGCATTGATGATGGTTTTTTCCAGGTCAATTTCCGCCTCTTTCAGCTCTATCTCTGCGGCATATTGGCCGCTTTTGACCATCAGGTATTCTTCTATTTCCTGCTTGCGCAGGTCAGTGGAGTCATTGAGAATCGTGGGGAAATTAAATGCCTCGGACTGATAAGTTATCATAGCATTTTTTAGCGCTATCCTGGCTTTTTCAAGTTTGATCTGACTTTCGGTCTGATCCATTTGGGCAAGGGTTTTTCCTTTTTCTACATAATCGCCTTCTTTGACTGAGAGTTCATCCAGATAACCCGATCTCTCTGCCACTACCATAATCTGATCCACGGCCTCGATCTTTCCCGAAGCATTGATCAGGTAATCAAAAGTCTTCTTTTGAACCGTAGCGGTGCGGACGGGAGTGGCAGCGACCTCAGCCCGGAAGGATTCGAGTGGCTGATCTTGGGATGCTCCCTTTTCTTCTTCGCAGGAGAAAAAAATTGATATGAACCCTAATACTAAAAACAAATTGCTTTTGCGCATTTTTCAAAGTTTATAGAACCTGCATACAATAAACTAAGTTATTAGACAAAATCAAAAGAGAAAATGTTAAAATTTTTGAAAATACATCGGGTTTCCATTTTCTTAGTTTTATGAACATTAGGAAATGTGAAAAAATAAATGATATCCTAAAATAGGAAAAATAATTGAAGTATCCGGCATTCCCTTTCTGAGGTTTTTAATGAAACAAATCATGTCAAAAAGAAAGTAATATTAGTTTTTGTTTCTAGTTTTATCCTGATTTATCAGTTGTGGACAAGAAATCAAGGATTGAAATATTTTCCATTTGAGGATGTTATAACATTTCCAATTAAACCGGCATGAAGAATCCCTTAATATATTTTCTGGTTTTTTTTAATGTCATCTATCTTTTTTCCTGCGCAGAAAATAGGAAGGGTGAATCTATTGCTAATGACACTTTAGAGAAACTGACCTATCCTTTAACTGTAAAAGATGAATTTGGCTTCAGTTGGCCGGAGGGTCTGGTTGTGGATGATATCATCTATCTGGATACCCAAGAAGATCAGTTAATCGTGTCTTTTTCCAAACTGATGATCTCTCCGGAACATGACCGATATTATATCCTTGATGATCGGCAATCCAAAATGTTTGGGTTTGACGGACAGGGAAACAATATTTCCATTTTTAGTAAACTAGGAACCGGTCCGGGAGAATACAGAGAAATAAAAGATGCGCAGATTGATTTTGACAATAACCAATTTGAAATTTTAGACTTTGATCAAATAAAGAAATTTAGTTTGATTAATTTTGAATATCTGGCAAGTGTTTCATTAAGAGGGATAAAAGGAAATAATATTTACGGCAATTTCGTGAATATAGAAGGTGTCTATTACTTATACACCCCCTTACCTCCTGCCCACAGGATGATCCCTTCGGCTAGGGCAAACACACAAGAATTTCATTTATTAAGAAAGGACGGTGATCAACACGATTTTTTTATTCCAAAAGAGCATGGAGTCTTGTTGATGGAAGGCGATCCCATATTTCGTCAATCCCATATTTCAGGTGAATATAATTTTACTCCGATCTTGGGCCGTAATGAAATCATAGCTATAAATAAAGAGGGAATTTTCACCAAATACAATTTTCCATTTGCTTCCAATGGCATTCCAAAAATAGAACTGATCAATTTTTATGACCGCGAAAGGGAATTCATGGGTACAGATTATTATAAATTTCTAAACAACATCATGGAAACTGAAAGGCACTTGCTCTTTCATTTTCTTGGTAGTTCAGTACTATACTATGTCCTATTTGATAAAACCTCAAAAAAAATCATCTCCATAGGAAGGTCAAAAGATTACATGCCTGTACTGATTTCCTCAGATTCTAAATACTTTTATTGTTATGTTATGCCTGCCTCCTTGTTTAAACATATCGAAGAGGGCAATAGCTTTGAAAACCACCCGATTTTGAAATCCATCGATTTTGAAAAAATTGACAGGGAGGATAATCCAATTTTAATCAAGTTTCATTTGGAGTGAAGGGTAAATTCTCTAATTACAAGAGGAATATTATCTACGGATTTGATGAAAATTATCATTCATCATTGATGAGGAAAATCGTAAAAATTTAAACCAATTCCAATCTGTGTTCATCTGAACCCATCTGTGGTTGGATTTTTTCACATTTCAAAATAAATATAAACCGCAGATTTTACCGATTTCACAGATTTTGGATCTTAGGGTATTTTTGCTACATATTCCAAACAAAAGTTCCAGATTCAACCCTCCTGTTAAATTACTCAATTCAGGAAAATAAATCATTTACCAATGCCAATCTGTGGTTGCCTTATTTTTCTCTTTAAAATAAACATCCGACAAAAATGAAAATAATGTTAATTTGATAGTTGGCAGAATAGCGCACAAAAATGCAAAATTTCAATGGGAATCATAAGTGAATGTCTTGATAGAATAATGTTTTAAGAAATAATAGATACTTTTGAACATTGAAAATTAAATCTAAAATTGAAACTATGAAAAAGTTAGTGTTATTACCTTTTATGTTTTCTCTTATGCTGGTATGGAATCAATCCCAAGCCCAGGAATTAGGTTTGAGGTTTGGTGATGTCCTGGGAAATAGTGTTGCCATTGATGGGGTTTTTGCATTGGGAGAATTCAGTCGTGTACATGCCGACCTTTCTTTTGGTGACCGAGGAGTGGGAATTGAAGCACTTTGGAATTTTGTTTACAGACCATTAGGAGAAGAAGCATTTCATTGGTATGCAGGTGTGGGTCCTTCTTTATTGATAGGAGATCCGTTTGTTTTGGGTGTGAGTGGTGAGATTGGCTTGGAATATACCTTTAAGGAAGTGCCGATTTCCTTATCTCTCGATTGGAGACCCCGTGCTGATATCGTCGAGACAACGGCATTTAGAGCGGGTGGTTTTGGTTTTAATGTGAGGTATGTTTTTGGTTCTTAAACATTGAACCAATGTTTTACAAAAAATTAGTCCCGGGTCATTAATTTGACATCGGGATTTTTTAATTTATAAAAATCCAAAAAATCAATTCAAACCAACTTACCCACTCTCAATATTGATTTCCAATGTTAAACCCGAAAAATCAGGCTTTTCAAATTCAATTTCAATGGGTGACTCATACATTCTTAACCTCAGTCCTTGGGGCTTGTTGCCCTGATAATGTTCCATTAAATATGCCATTGTTTCAAAATCAGGCACTTCAAGCTTCACCTTGACGATACCATCCTGAACCATATCCAATTCTTGAGCTGCTCCTTTGGACAAGTCGATGATTCGTCTCGATGTTTGTGGAAGTCTGTCATTGATTCTGACCCATACCTCTTTACCATTCTTTAGATTGGTCACTTTCAGCATGGTCCCAAATGGAAGGTTTTTATGCGCAGCGGTCATTTCCATCATATTAAAAATTTCACCATTGGCTGTTTTACGGAGGTGGAATCCCTTGCCATAATAACTGGCGACGCCTTCCTGAATTTTCAGTGCTTCATCAGGAGAGGGACTTCCATCTCCGGCCGAAACCATTAAAGGACTGATTATCAATAAGAAGAGTATTGTAAAGTATTTCATATTCATTTTCGTCTTTCGCAATTAATGTGCCAATTATTGTCATTAGCACTTTGCGCATTTGGAACGGAATGACTAAGCTTTTAACTTTAATCAAAATTGAAAACCTGACCATATCGAGAAAAACAGGAACAGGAATTCACAAAGCTAAACTCTAACTCGGAAAAAACCAACATGATCAAAATCCTCCACACCGCAGACTGGCATTTGGGAAAAAGGCTACAGGAATATTCCAGACTTGAGGAACAAAAAGAAGTCCTAGAAGAAATCATACAGATAGCTGAGCGGGAAGCTGTTGACCTCGTGCTTTTGGCAGGGGATATTTTTGATAGCTTTAATCCCAGTCACGAAGCTGTGGAACTGCTGTATAAAACCCTCAGAAGGCTTTCCAATAATGGCCAAAGACCCATTATCGCCATTTCCGGCAACCATGACAGTACACAGTTTGTAGAAGCCCCCGATCCTTTGGCCCGAGAAATGGGCATCTTTTTCTACAGCCGATATGATACGGTGATCCCAACAGGTAAATTTGAAAACGGAATAGAGATCCTACAATCTGAATCCGGATTTGTGGAAATGAAATTACCAAAATATGATGTTCCCATCAGAATCATCCTGGCGCCCTACGCCAATGAAGTCCTGCTCAAAACCTACTTGGGAGACATGGACAGAGAACAGGAATTCAGGAATCTCATGGCCGGAAAATGGGAAACGTTGGCAGAAAAGTATTGTGATAAAAAAGGGGTGAATTTGTTCATCGGGCATTTCTTTTTTACCAAAGAAGGCGAACCTGCTGAGGCCGAACCTGAATCCGAACGTCCTATCCTCCATGTCGGGGGCACACAGGCTCTTTACACCCATCATATCCCCAACCATATCCAATATGCAGCTTTGGGTCATTTGCACCGATACCATGCGGTAGGCAAAGAACCGTTTCCGATTGTATATTCCTCCTCGCCCCTTTCCTACTCTTTCAGCGAAGCCGATCAGCAAAAGCAGGTGGTCATCATAGAAGCCAAAGAAGGAGAAAAAGTAAATTACTGGCCCATTGGTCTGAAAATGGGAAGACTACTTTTCAGAAAGACCTTTGATAATCTTCCGGACACGCTCGAATGGCTGGAGGGAAATCCATATTGTTTTGTCGAAATCACTTTTATCACAGAACATTCGATAGACGCTGCCACCCGAAAAGCCATCATGAAAGCACATGATGGCATTGTCAACCTGATTCCTCAGATCAAAAATCCACAAAATCGGGAAAACCTCAGCCTAAAAGCAGAAGACCTGGAAAAAGATATGGTCAGTCTTTTCAGGATGTATTTCAATAGTGAACGGGGCCAAGAGCCTAATGAGGAGCTGCTCGGCATTTTTAAGGAAGTTATCAGCCAAAACGAAACCACATGATTCCGGTAAAGCTAGAGATCCAAGGGTTATACTCCTACAAGGAAAAACAGGTCATAGCATTTGACCAATTGACCGCAGCGGGCCTATTCGGGATATTTGGGGCGGTGGGCAGTGGAAAGTCCTCGATTTTGGAAGCCATTTTATTGGCCCTTTATGGCAGTACAGAAAGACTATCAGACCGAGGTGAAAAAAACAGCATGGTCAACCTCCAAAGCGAAACTCTGCTGATCACGTTCGAATTCCGGGCCGGAAACAACAATGTCAACACTTATATTGCAAGGTATTCGGCCAAAAGAAATCCCAAAAACTTCGAGGATGTCAAACCTGCCGAACATGCTTTTTATCTAAAAAAAGGAGATCAACTGGAACCATTGACCCAAGTGGCTGAAGACCTTGTGGGCATGAAAAAGGAACATTTCAAACAAACAATCATCATCCCGCAGGGCAAATTCCGGGATTTTATCGACCTGACTCCCGGACCAAGAGCAGAGATGATGAAGGAGCTTTTTGGTTTGGAGCGATTTGATTTGGCTTCCAAAACGGGGACTTTGCTCAGAAACCTTAAGGATGAAAAGATCCGCTTGGAAACACAGTTGGGAGCTTTGGCAGAAATAACTCCTGAATTACAATCTGAAAAAACAGCATTGATCAAGGAAATTGCCACCCAAGCCGAAGCCGCAGAGATAATTTTCGGTCAATCTGAACAGAAATTCAAAAAGCAGGAGGAAGTTCAAGCCAAGCATACACAATTACAGGTTTTTTTGAAGGAATGGGAAATACTGAATAAGAAAAGGACTGAAATAGAAAACAAGAAAGCTATCTATAAAGACTTCCTGAAAGCAAAAACCTACCTCAAGCCGGTTTGGGAACAGATCCAAGAGAAAAATGCTGAATTGGAGAAATACCGTGTCAGTGTTACAGATTGCAAGAGGTTTAAGGAAACTTATGAACAAGAAATAGAGCAGCTAGTAAAGGAAGAGTTGGAACTGAAAGAAAAAGCAGACAAAAAATCAGAAAGGGAAACCAAAATCAGGGACCTAAAAAAGGTAATTGAAATCAAGAATCTAAACACGGAATTTGAGGCCTCCAAAACAATCACTGAAACATTAAAGCCTGATTTGGATTCGAAAAAGGAGGCATTATCATCGATTAAAGAACAGATAAAACAGCTGGAAGAAGAATCCGAAAACATCATTGTTCCTCATAGCAATACCCTATCCGAACTGAAAGGATTAGCCCGTGATTGGGATAATTGGGAAAGCCAGTTGAGCGAAAAACAAAAAGATGTCGAGCAAATATCTGCCTCTACCCAAAGCATCACCGCACAAATAGAAACCCTGAATGAAAAATTACCGGAATCAACCAATTCCTTTGAAGCATGGATTCATTCCCAAAAACAAACCATCCAAACACTCGACTCCGAGAAAGAAAAACTGATGCGACAGGCCGGTTTGGCCGCCCATGCCCACCTCCTGATTAATGGAGAGGCCTGTCCACTTTGCGGCGCAATAGATCATCCCCATCCCCTGGCCGAAACCAACAACAATGCTCTGGAATCTAAAAACAGAGAAATAGAATTGGCAAAAAGCTTATTGGAACGGATTATTACCTGGAAACAGGTCTATTCCGAGCAACAGATCAGACTGGACAATCAAAACACCAATAAGGCCAAAACAGAAACGGAAATCAATATCCTTTCCGGACAAATTAAGAAACTAAAGCAAAATTTGATTTCCCACCAAGTGGACACCAAAGAGACTTTAGATGAATTGATCCAAAATTCCGACAAAGCAATCCAAAAAAGAGAAAAACTGCTGCAAATGATAAAGGAACTGAGGAAGAATTTGGAGGAAAGGCAAATCGAATTTGAAAAAGAGGAAAGGCAAATCCGGGAGGCTGAACAAACTTTATTGGGACTTAGCAGTAAAATTTCAGCCAAAAAAGAGGAGATCAAAGACCCTTTATTCTGCAAGCCATTTTTCGAAAAAGACAAAGCCGCCATCGAACAGACCATTCAAAAAGTCCAACAGGACATAGAAGAGACAGCTTTCAAACTTTCCGGAAAACAAAAAGTACTACTGGAAACCAGAACCAAACAGGCTACCAACCTGGCCAACCTGAAAAACTTTGAGAACCAGTCCGATAGTGCAGCCATCAAGATAAGTGAATTGCAAAAGGAATTTGAATCCCTCAAGATCACATACGGATTTGAAGATGAGGAAAAGTTAATTGCACTCTTCCATCATTCTCTGGATGCCGATAAAGTAGATGCAGAAATCAGGCAATTCGAGGACAGGAATCTTTTAGTCAAAAACAAATTAGAAGAACTGCAATCACAACCCGGTGTTAGTAGTTTCGACCCAGAAGCATTTGTGCGATTGCAACATAAGCTTCAGGAAGAAAAGTCCACTTTGGAAGCGATTAAGAAATCCTTCACACTACTTGACCAAGAGCTAATTTCCATTAAAGAAAAGTTGGAAGAAAAACAAAAACTCCAAGTCACATTCAGTCAACTGGAGAAAAGGGAAATCAACCTAAAGGAATTGGAAAGGCTTTTCAAAGGAAGTGGTTTTGTAAAATACGTCAGTTCTATCTACCTCAAAGAACTCTGTGCCACGGCAAACCTCCGTTTTATGAAACTGACCAAAAACAGCCTCAGTTTGGAGATTGACGATAATAATACCTTCTGGGTAATCGACTACCTCAACGGCGGCAAAAAACGTTTGCTCAAAACCCTATCCGGTGGACAGACCTTTCAGGCTTCTCTATGCCTGGCCTTGGCACTAGCCGAAAAAGTAAAATCCCTCAATCAGGCGGATCAGTCCTTTTTCTTTTTGGATGAGGGCTTTGGCGCATTGGACAGAAATTCCCTCCGTGTCGTCTTCGAAACCCTCAAATCCCTCCGCCACGAAAACCGAATCGTAGGCATCATCTCCCATGTAGAAGAACTCCAACAAGAGATAGAAGTCTATGCCAAAGTAGAACTCGATCCAGAGAGAGGAAGTCAGGTGGGGTATTCGTTTTAGACAAAAGACTTAAGACGTGAGATATGAGATAGTTTTGAAGTAGAGAGGAGGAGTGTTTTAGAAGAGAGGTTAATAGGCTCGATCATCATAAAGGCGGTATAAGACAAGAGTGGTTCCAGTCTTCAGACTTGGACCATCACTTTGCAGTCTTCAGACTGCCAACCACGGGTATTTTAAAAATAAACCCTTTCCTCCTTTACCAGAATTCAATTCGTATTATCCGCTGAAAATTTATTTGCTTGATTCTAGTTAAGAGTATAGGATAATTGAAAAAAGGTTGATAATCATACAAAAAAGCAACGGTAATTAAGCTGTTTTTACTTATTTTTGACTTGCGATAGACCGCTGTTTGAAATAAATTTGAGAAATGTTTGAATATGATCCTCACAAAAGTGAATCAAATAGAATTAAACACGGTATTGATTTTAATCAAGCACAACAATTATGGGATGACGCAAACAGGGTAGTTATTGAGGCTAAGACAGTAGATGAAAAACGATATTTATTGATTGCCCAATTCAATCAAAGTATTTGGTCGGCTATATTCACCGTCAGAAATGATATGAAACGAATAATTTCAGTAAGAAAATCAATGGAAAATGAAAAAGCAATCTATTACATCGGCTGAGTTTGATCAAAAGTTTGAGAACAATGAGGATTTGTCTGATTTTTTAAATCTAGAAAAGGCAAGCAAACCAGGATTAAAGCCCAAACGTGTCAGTGTGGATTTTCCTGAATGGATGGTTCAGGAGTTGGATAAATCAGCCCAACGATTAGGAATTACCCGTCAAAGTCTTATCAAGGTTTTCATCTCTGAGAAATTGAAAGAGACATAAAATTTTCAAGCAATCGAAATTGGTTAAAGTCTTCAGAACCACCTACTGTAGGCATGCCTAGACCCGCCAATATGCAGTCTTCAGACTGCCAACTCTCTATAAAATTAAGCCCAAACTCACTCACACATTGTCATCTCAATCTTTTCAGCACCATAATCAAAAACCTGCAACCTAGGGCTGACATAATGGATTCCCAATCCCATTCCTCTTACTATAAACAAAATTCCAATAAACATCGCAAAGTATGGAAGTGCTTTGGTCAGTTTGGTCCTGAGGGATAGTGAAAGGATTTTACCGGAAATCATGACCCCAATCAACATAGGGATGGTTCCGATTCCAAAAAAGAACATGTACATAGCACCATAGATGGGACTTTGGAGGGCCAAGGAAGCCACCAAGGCAATGTACACCATGCCACAGGGAAGCATGCCATTCAATAAACCCGAAGCAAAAAAAGCAGGAGTACCGCCTTTTTTCAAAAAATAACCCAAAGAGGATTTCAACTTGGAAACTGCTCCAAAAAGACCCGATTTGGTAATATACCTTTCCGAGCTTTTGTAAAAGAATGCCATCAATAAGATTAATGCCCCCATTAATATGGAAATCCATTGTTGAATTCCTGCCAGGGCCAAAGAAAAACCGATCATCCCGATAACGGCGCCTAGCAAGGTATAAGTGAGGGTTCGCCCAAGATTATAGATGATTTTATTGCGCAAGAAAGGAGCATTGTCTTTGGCCGATACTGCCAAGGCAATAGGGCCGCACATTCCCAAACAATGGAATGAACCCAAAAACCCCAATAAAAACGCTGTCCAGATCACTTAGATATTGATTTTTTTCTCTTCGTAAAATTCTTTTCCGTCCTCAGACCAACTCAGTTTTATTCTCCAATATCCCGGCTTCAGGTCTTTCACGTTTATCGAGCTGGCATTTGTCTCAGTGATGTCAAAAGCAATCTTTTGGTCAAGTCTTGCATCTGATGGCCTGAACAAGTGAAGGGTTCCTTTTGCTCCTTTGGGCAACAGTAAATCGACTTTTTTGAGTTGACTATCATAGACCAAGACATTATAGCCAATTTCACTGGCATTGATCATTTTTTCAATTTGATCCTGATACTTGATTTCCTCCTCGTAATAATTTTGAGTCACCAGATGGATATCGTCTTGCTTGATACAAAAAGTCACCATCCCTATCATCAGTATCCCAAAAGCAACTAATGTGAGTATTATTCCTTTTCCCCAGTCCATATGTTTTTAATTTTAATGATTGTTTTATTAATTGATCCGCAATGGCAGACAGGTTTAATCGTTTATAGGGTAGTCCTGTTTTGTCATTTCGAACGTAGAGAGAAATCTATTTACCAGGAGGACCCAAGACCTCTCCTACCGTCCCTGTCTGCCGACAGGCAGGGAGGGGACAAGGCAAAGTTTATAGCCACTCTCTAATGCCCTTATTTTATAAGCTGTGCCTAAAGCTAATCTTTGGCTCATTGCTCCTTTTTTCATCCTTCATCCCTTTAACTTCCTCCCTTATACACCGGCCCCATAAAGCTGGTTTTGATTTTATCAATCTCTTCTCCGTTTTGGAGCAGGACCAATTTGATTTTTTCTTGGGGTATCTTTACATCTTCGTTGTTTTTTACGATAAAGAACCTCCCTTCAAATTTTGCCTGACCTTCCAATGTCCAATTTTGATCCCCGACTACCTCTACTCTAAAATCCGGATCCTCAGCTTTCAATTCCACAGTCTGTGGCTCAAAGGTTTTATTGATAAAGGTCACTTCATACAAGTTACTGATTTCTCCTGTATCACGGGCTTGATAGGTCATTCCCCTGAATCTGGTTACTGTTGCACCCAAATCATCCCTTGTCGCAATCAAGGTCACAAATGCGCCCATTAAAACAACCAACATCAAGGAATACACCTTTACCCGCGGAGTAATCAACTTTTGGGTTCTTTTTTCAATACTGTTATCAGATGCATAACGAATAAGTCCCAAAGGCCTATCTACTTTTTCCATAACCTCATCGCAAGCATCTATACAGGCAGTACAATTGACACATTCCATTTGTACTCCGTTGCGGATATCAATTCCTGTCGGACAGACCTGAACACACAGTCCACAATCAATGCAATCCCCCTTGGGGCTTTCTTCAATTTTGTTTTTTCTTATTGGAGCCCTAGGTTCGCCTCTGACATGGTCATAGGTAACATTGATGGAATTGGCATCCAACAAAACTCCTTGGAGTCTTCCATAGGGACAAACCACAATACAGGCCTGCTCCCTAAACCAAGAAAAGACAAAAAGAAAGATTCCAGCAAAAGCCATCAATCCTATAAAGCCTGCCATGTGTTCAGATGGTGGCTGACTGACGATTTCCTTTACCTGGTCTACGCCTATCAAATAAGCCATGACCAAATGGGCTATTGCAAGAGAAATAATAACAAATAGGGTCATTTTAAAACTCTTTTTCCAGATTTTCTCCCTGTTCCATTCCATGTCATTTAGCCTGCGCTGCTGATTGGCATCTCCTTCTATCCAATACTCTATCTTGCGAAATACCATTTCCAGAAAAAGTGTTTGGGGACAGGCCCAACCACAGAATATCCTCCCAAAAACCGCCGTAAACAGAATAATGAATACAAATAGAATCAAAAGGAGAAAAATCAATAAGTGGGTATCCTGAGGCCAAAATGCTGCACCAAAAATGATGAATTTCCTTTCAAATATATTGAAAAGCATGTAAGGTCTCCCACCTACTTGGATAAATGGGCCTGCAAATAAAATGGCCAACAAAACCCAGGAAAGATAAGTCCTCCACCGGTAAAACTTACCTGATACTTTTTTTGGGTAAATCCAGTTTCGTTTACCATCACCTTTTACAGTACCAAGTGCGTCACGGAATACATCAGGATTTTGGTTAGGATTGACTTTACTCATGGTACTTTAAGAAATAGTGTATTAAAACTTATGTTTTGCATTTTGTAAAACAATATCCGATAGAAAATTTCCATCGGATATTGATATAATTGTGCTATTTAACTTCTGCAACGATGGTCGCCTCTTCAATAACTTCTTCTTCTATTGGTTGCTCAGGGTCAAGTTTTTCACCTTGAGGTGCTTTAGGATTTGCAGGTGTGGTTCCCACCAAGGTTTTGATATAACTGGAAACTTGCTGCATTTCTTCAGGGCTTAATTGGTCAGCCCAAGGGATCATTCCTTTTTCAGGAACACCATATTTGGTAACCCTGAAAATATCCTGAATGGAACCACCATGGATCCAATATTCATCAGTAAGATTGGGCCCTACACCTCCTCCACCATCAGAGGCATGACAAGCAACACAGTTGGCACTGAAAATCTGCTGCCCAGCAGAAAGTGCCGAAGCAGATTCATCAAATACAACAGAATTTTCATCAATGCTACTGACTGCCGTTGCTTGGTATTGTTCAATTTTGATTGCAGCTAATCTCTGCTCTTCCGCATATTCTTCCAATTGGGTTTTTCCCAATCCCAGAACAGAATAATAAGTGAAATAAACTACAGCAAAGGCAATGGTGAGGTAAAATACATTTACCAGCCAAGGTGGCATATGATTGTCCAATTCCACTATGCCATCATAATTGTGGTCAAGCATTAATTGTTTTTCTTCTTTGCCACCAACCGGTTTCATTTTACCTGTGATGTATTTCAATTTAAATTCATCCCACCAAGATGGCTCATTGGCCAATTCAGGATTCTCTTTTTTGAAAACCGCCACCATGAAAGACATGAGGTAAATCATCAAAATCAACAGCAAGACAATGACTCCAAGCACCACAGCCAAAATGATCAATAAAGTCAATTGACTGCTTTCCATTTGCTGCATTTGGGAAACCCATGACACTTCACTGGTCTGGGCCATTGCCGGCAGAGTGCTGAAAATCCCCGCCAACAAGATCAATATGGATTTAAACTTTTTCATAGCCGCTGTTCTTTGGTGATTCATCATCGAAAGGCATTTCTTTCATATGATCTATATACTTTTTGTCAACTCTGATTACCCATATGAACATCCCAACAAAGAAGATCACAAAGATCAGTAAGGATATGATGGGATAGATTTCAATGTTCTCTATGGAACTTAAGATGTCTTTTTTCATAACACTGGAAGTTTAAGGATTGGAAGCTGTCGTTTTCTTAATGTCTGTACCCAATCGCTGTAGATAAGCAATCAGTGCCACAATTTCAGATTCTGGCAATACTTCTACCCCTGTAGCCTGAAGACTTTTTACAATCTGATCTGCTTGTACCATCAAATCCGCATTGGCTTGCTGGTCATAACCTTCTGGATAAGGAACTCCCAGTTTCTGAAGGGTCCTGATTTTGGCCGGCACATCGCTATGGTCCATGATATTGGTAGACATCCAGGGATATGGAGGCATCAAAGAACCCGGCGACATACTGGTTGGGTCTACCATATGGTGGTAGTGCCAGCTATCGGGATATTTCCCACCTACCCTATGTAAATCAGGTCCTGTTCTTTTAGAGCCCCAAAGGAAAGGTCTGTCATACACAAATTCCCCGGCTTTGGAATATTCTCCATATCTCTCAGTTTCAGACCTAAAAGGTCTGATCATCTGAGAATGACAGCCCACACAACCATGGGATATATACAGATCTCTTCCCTGTAATTCCAGAGGAGTATAAGGGGTCACACTTGAAATGGTAGGTACATTGGATTTCACCAAAATAGTCGGGATAATCTCTATTGCCCCACCGATCAGAATAGCTATGGTAGCCAATACGGTAAAGAAAATTGGCTTTCTTTCCCAAGCCCTGTGCCAGAACTCCCCTTCATAAGGTACATGTGGCTTCAGGGCAGGCGCTTCATCAGCCTCGTAGGCCACAAACTTACCTTGCTTAGCCGTTTTAACCATATTATATACCATCAAGATCGCCCCTGCCAGATACAATAGGCCACCGAAAGCTCTCAACATATACATGGGAACAATCTGAACTACGGTCTCCAAGAAGTTTGGATAAGCCAATCTTCCTGCTTCTGTAAACTCTTTCCACATCAAAGACTGAGTCAATGCTGCAACATACATCGGCAGAGCATAGAAAATGATACCTAAAGTACCCATCCAGAAGTGAGTGGTAGCCAATTTGGTGGAATACAAATCTGTTTTCCACATTTTAGGCCATAACCAATATAGCATAGCGAAAGTGAAGAAGCCGTTCCATCCAAGGCCTCCGATATGCACGTGTGCAACTATCCAATCGGTGTAGTGTGCAATGGCATTTACATTTTTCAAAGAAAGCATTGGCCCTTCGAAAGTGGACATACCATAGGCAGTAACCGCTACCACCATAAATTTCAAAACCGGATCGACACGGACTTTGTCCCAAGCACCCCTAAGGGTCAAAAGACCATTGACCATCCCGCCCCATGATGGTGCGATCAACATGACCGAAAACACAACCCCTAAGATTTGTGCCCATTCTGGTAATGCCGTATACAACAAATGATGTGGTCCTGCCCAGATATATAAGAAAATCAAGGACCAAAAGTGGATAATAGACAGCTTGTAGGAATAAACCGGTCTATTGGCAGCTTTGGGAAGGTAGTAATACATCAATCCCAAAAATGGCGTTGTCAGAAAAAACGCCACGGCATTATGTCCGTACCACCATTGTACCAACGCATCCTGTACTCCGGCATAAGCGGAATAACTTTTGAAGAAGGAAACAGGAAGTGCAAGTGAGTTGAAAATATGAAGGACCGCTACCGTAACAAATGAGGCCAAATAAAACCAAATAGCCACATACAGGTGCTTTTCCCTTCTTTTGATCAGTGCACCGATCATATTGGCACCGAAAGCCACCCATACTACAGCAATCAAAATATCGATAGGCCATTCCAACTCTGCGTATTCTTTGGAAGTTGTCAATCCCAAAGGAAGGCTAATGGCCGCCAATAAAATGATTGTCTGCCAACCCCAAAAATGAAACCAGCTAAGCGCTTTGTTCCACATGGGAGTTTTCAGTAATCTGGGCATTGAATAATAAATACCAGCAAAAATCGCATTACCTACAAAGGCGAAGATCACTGCATTGGTATGTAGCGGTCTGATTCTGCCGAAAGTAGTGTATGGATTTCCGAGGTTGGCTTCGGGTAGAAAGAGCTGGGTAGCTGCAATCACCCCCACCAGCATTCCGACAAGGCCCCAAGCAATGGTGGCGACCCCGAAGTACTTTACGATCTTATTGTCGTAACTGAACTGTTCCAGTGTTGTTCCTGACATACTCATTTAGATTTAGTTGATGGTACTTTATTGATTTGTTTGGTTTTTTGTTTTGTTTCATTCTCAAATAATATTCGGATTGCAGGGGTTTGGTTGTCTTCAAACTGTCCGCTTTTCATTGCCTGGAAAAACAGGAAAAGGAAGGACCCCGCGAGTAATAAACTGATTGCAATAAGTATAAATATTACTTCCATAATTAGAATATTTTATTTTTAAGGCCTTTTTTAAATGCCATGTAATTGGTTGCCAAAGTAGTAAAGACTACAACAGAAATACTGCTTACAGGCATCAAAATCGCACAGAAAACAGGACTTACCAACCCTTGAACGGCGAAAAAGACGCCTATTGAATTATAGGTAAAACTAAGTACAAAACTTGCTTTGATGATATTTCTACTGGTTTTGGAAAACTTCAGAAAATCCGGAAGCTTCCCGATCATGGAAGCATCCATAATGGCATCGGATGCAGGCGAAAAATTGGTTATTTTATCCGTCAAGGCAATCCCTACCTGAGATTCTCTCAGAGCCCCGGCGTCATTTAAGCCGTCCCCTATCATAAGGGTATTGGCTCCATGTTCATTAAGCCTTTTGATATATTTCAGTTTGTCGCTTGGACCCTGATTGAAATTCATCAATACTTTATTTCCAAATACCTTCTTGAGATTAGTCCGCTCATGATCTTGATCTCCTGAAAGGAAATGCACCTCTTTTTCCGCCTCTATATCAGCAATAACTTTCTCAATTCCCTGCCGAAGTCCGCTTTGGACAAAGAAGTAACCTAAAATTGTATCCTGAATGGAGAAGAAAACTATATTTCCTCCATCTGGCAAATCATTCCTATCAGCACCTACAAATTCTGCCGAACCGAGTTTAATCACCTGGGTTTTGTAGGTTGTTTTTAAGCCTTTGCCCATAACTTCCTCTACCTCACCGATGACAAGGGCTTTGGTACCTTCCAGCCAGGCATTTATCCTATTGCTCAGGGCATGATTGGATTGGTTGACCATGGCTTTTATCAGAGATTGGGTTTCTGGTGACAGGGTTTCACCAAAATATTTCACAGAAGCCCTAGCAGGTGCTGTCAAAGTTCCTGTTTTGTCAAAAACCACCGTATCTATTTTGGCCATTCTTTCGATGACATGGGAATTTTTGAGATACAATTTCCCCTGACCGAATACCCTAAGCGTATTACCTAAAGTAAATGGTGTTGACATGGCTAAAGCACAGGGACAGGTAATGATCAATACTGAGGTAAATGCCAACACGCCCAAAGAAATCTGTCCTGAAGCGGACCAAAATACCAAAGCTGAAATTGCAATCAATAAAACTGTAATGGTAAACTTCCCTGAAATTTTATTGGCAAGTGACTCCAGTGTAGAGACTTTTTCTTTTTCAAAAGACTCATTGTTCCATAAATCAGTCAGGTATCCCTGGGAGGGGGATTTTTGTACTGTCAATGTCAGCGCTTTTCCTTTTTGTCTACCTCCCGCATAGATAAGCTCTCCCTTTTTCTTTGACAGCGGAACTTCCTCTCCGGTCACAAAGCTATAATCTATATAAGCTTCCCCGTCCAGGAGAATGCTGTCTGCCGGTATCAATTCTTCATTCCGGACTTTGATGATATCTCCTACATGAAGTTTGATCAAAGGAATTACCTCTTCTTGTTCGCGAATAAGCCTGGTGACCGCTACAGGAAAGTAAGACTTATAGTCTCTGTCAAAAGAAAGTGTATCGTAGGTTTTCTGTTGATAATATTTTCCTATCAATAGAAAAAAGATAAGACCCCCCAAGGTATCCATGTATCCCTCATTCTCTAAATAAAATATATCGAAAAGTGAATAAGTGAATAAAGTAATAATCCCAATAGCAATAGGGACATCCATATTGACTCCTTTATTGCGAACTGCAATCCAGGCTGATTTCAAATAATCAGTTGCAGAATAGAAAAAGACAGGAAGCGCAAGTAAAACATTCAGGTAGTTAAATGTCTTTTTAAATCCTTCACCCAACAATTCGGCCTCAGCAAAATATTCGGGCAAACTGAAAAGCATCATGTTTCCAAAACAAAAACCTGCAACTGCTAATTTGTAAATGAGTTTCTTATCTGAAAAAGAAACTGATTTCCTATCAACGTCAGCCAAATTAATGGTGGGTTCATAACCGATCTTTGAAAGTAAGCTTACAACCTCTCTCAGGCTGACCTTTTCGCGAAGGAATTTGACCTGGACTTTTTTCTTGACAAAATCCACCCTACCAGATATGATGCCCTGATTTAATTTATGGAGATTTTCCAATAACCAAATACAGGACGCACAATGAATCAGTGGAATGGAAAAGGTAATATGGATTTCCTCCTTGTTCTGAAAATCAACTAGCTTGTTGATGATATCCTCATCATTGAGATAATCAAACCTGTTTTCTCTGCCCGATACAGCCTTTTGGCTTAGGCCGGGTTTATCTGCAATATCATAGTAGGTACATAGGTCGTTTTCATTGAGCACTTCATACACCAACTTACACCCTGTACAGCAGAAATCCTTTTCATCAAAATGCAGGATTGTTTCTTTACAATCTTCCCCGCAATGAAAACAGGTGGATTTGGTGTGTTGATTAATTATTTTGTCAGGCTCAATCATCGGAACAATTTATATTACTAATCTAGTTAAAAGGAAAATAAAAATCACGTTTTGACTCAATTTATACTGACATATAAAAAGATAAGCGATCGTACCACATACCGCCTTTATAAAAATGGAACAAAACTTTGGCTAAAGCAGACTGGTAGTTTTTGGTAGTGACCAATAGGGTACACTTGTGTTTCACTGCATAAGACCAAAAGTCACCGATCCGTGTAAAATTGAATTTGATAAATGAGGTTTCTGAAGTAGCATGAGTGACTAGCTGAACCAATTCCTGCTCTTCACGGAGTTTTGATTTTGGAATAAAGCATGGTGAAATAATGGTTGATTTGCTGTTTTTGATGTTTTCAGCAAACAAGTCGATAAATTTCCTGATTAATTGCGCAGAATTGGGTGTACCGTCATAATGGAAGAGTATATTTTCAGTTGAAAATTCTTTGTCAAAAAGTAAAACAGGCACTTCGCATGGTTCGTTTTCCAATGCTTTTGGATTGTCAAGACCATGTAGCCAATCCAATACTTCGGGTAAATGAGCAGTATACAATGTGGGTTCACGATGGCTGTTGCACATCAATCCATTTCCACCTTTGGCAAGTTGGACAGCAAAGCCCGGAGGTAACTTTTCACAGAAGTGAGTAGTGATAATTTTAGGAGGCACCTCGAAGTTTACCAAACTTTCTGTTTTATGCTGCATAGCTTCGATCATTTCCTACAAAGCTAATTAGGCAGTATATTTTCTAAAGTGACATTAAAAAGGTACAAACATGACATTTGTCATGTTTTGTTTTTATATCTCTGTAGATGGTCATCTCGAGTCTCCAACATTTTGTAAATGTTCAGAATGGGGTATGACATTAAGGCAGGCGTCATTCCGAGGCACGAGGAATCTCTAGAGGTACAATTAGGCGGTTGAATTACTGGAAAAGTATTTAACCCCCATTATTCAAAGTCATCCTTTTCCTGAACCTCTTGAGACTCTTCTCTACGTTCAGAGTGACGCTCCGAAATTCTGTCATTAGTACCCTAATGAAGATAGGATGCAAAAAAATAAGGCCTGCGTCTCCGCAGGCCTCTTGATTAAAACTGCCAGGCAAGCCCTACAGTATTGAGCCGGAAGATCCCGTTCCATTCATGGGACATATTGAACTCAAGGGGATAGCTTACGGGAATCTGGTAACCTAATCTTAAGCCCCATACGTTTGCATTCAGACGATTAGTGGTCCAAGAGTCGAATTTGCCGGTTACTGGGTTTTGGGATGTTGGCATTACCCTTTCGCTGCCAAATCCAAACCAACGACCTCTTACCTGTATAGAGAATTTTTGCGATTCGATCTGAAAGGGTCTCTTTAAGGCAAGCCCCCACCAAAATGCCTCTTGGTACCAGCCTGTCTCACAGGGAGCGCAGCCCTGCAACTTATCAAAGCCTATTGATGCCATGCCGCTCAGTCCGATTTTTTTGACCAAGGGATGCTCATATTCTCCGTACAGCCCGATAGTATTGCTCGTGGTAGCCCAAGACGCTTTACTTTTTACAGAAGTATAGGCTGCACCAACATTGAAGCCCTTTCTCAACAGACCTTTTTCTTGGGCTGTAACAGCCATCGACAAGGTCAAAAACAACACTATAAAATATATCTTTTTCATTACCATCTTGTTAGTCTTGGTTCCAAAGTAAACTCACATCTCCCATCTGAACTTTGCATTTGCCATACAGCATTTCCGTTCCTGATAACATTCGTTGGAGGTACAGCTACAGTATGTGCCCCATTGATTTCCTGACATCTGTACCAAGTGTTACTTCCATATGTTTTAGTATCTGCCCAAGTCACTTCTTGGCTTGATGAAACTGTAATTCCCGTCGTAGGGTTAATAGCAGAAGAAGAATAAGTTTTTTCAGTTAGAATATTTTTTTTCTGGTGAGCTACTATAATCTGAATGGAATAGTTTGTGATATCCCAATGAGTAAGCAATGGGGGTACCCAATTTGCCTTCCAAGCGAAATCTCCCCGATCAATTTTTTTATTTCTGAATATTTGATTCACGTTAAAACCAAGTTCTGGAACTCCACTAACAGTATTATATGCACTATAAGCAACCCATATGGAAATAAAGTTACCATTTGGCCAACTTCTGGTATTGTCTCTGATCCTGAAATCCGGCATTTGGTATCGGACAAGATCGCCTGGCAAAATATCCTCACATTTTACCCCTTCGTTTAGGGGAACGACATTTGAGTAGGACAAACTCTCAAGAAACAGGGGTTTTGAATTATTTCCAATGTTATAAAGATCCTCGTCAAAGGCTCCAAATACGATTGTAGGGTTCTTCATGGCGTATTCGTCACCAACCATAAATATTTCTAACACACCATTTTGCGTTGCTTCAAGGACATTGTTAAGTATATCTTTATTTTTGTCCAGTTTAATTTTGAAAGCGGGTGTTTCTCCTGGCCAATTAGGATCTAGGGCAAGTCCCTCATCTTCCATTTCTTGTGTCCACCAGGAAATTGTCAGTTCATCAATTTCATCTGCTTCAAAATTTCTTGCCAAATAAGGCGCTATGACCTCTATCTCGTTAGTGTTAATAAATGAAATCATTTCATCTAAATTATATTCTTCATCACTATTCATCCTTAAATTATGAGAATTTTGAACAATTGATGAAACAATAGCAGACTTCTTTCTAGCTACTTTGGAGGATTGTTCTTCGAATAAGCGCTTCAAACTATATCCCACAACTCCCTCATTTCCTTCCAGTTTTGCAAAACCAAAGAGTTCTGAGATGGCTTCTTTATCTTTTAGAGCATTCCCAAATATTGCACCCAATTTAATTAGATTTGCTTCAATTTCGACACTACTAATCTCTTTAAGTGGATCAGATAAATTTGCTTCTTTAGTGATTTCTGGCTCCGAGATATCTTGACAAGATACTAAGCCAAACCATCCCAAAAACAGAATGGATAGATAAGTAATTGTTTTTTTCATTTTGATAAAATTAGTTTTGACTTATTTTCATGCAAAATTAATCAGCTTTATTTAATTAACAAATTTTAATTAATTTTAATTAATTTTAAATGAATAAAAATATCTTACCTTGATACTGCTTACTAACAAATGCACGTCATTATTCTTTGAAAATCAAAACGAAAAAATATCCTAACATATATCCTTTTAAATTTTTGAAAATAGAAGCCTTTAGGGACAATAAAATTTCAGAAAATGTGTGAATCAATTGAGTCTGTATATATAACTTCTGCCCAGCTTTTTCCCTTGGATCAGGTGATTGGTCACTAAAAATGAAAGTCTGACACTTAGGCTCCTCTCCAACTTGTTTTTGTCCAGATCAGGTTCCATGGTACAGATCAGATCACAAATCTGCTTTTTAGAAGCCTCTCCCTGTTTTGTTAGGGCATAGGCTACTTTATTATCCAGTTTTTCATCCGGGTTGTACTCATCCATTGGAGACAATACTTTGCCTTGTAATGTTGATATTCCGTTTATATTCCGAATCATGGGGGAATTCATTCGGTCATGTGACCCAAAATCCTCTAGAAGTTGATGATCCATAGCTTGGATGGCCAGGTCTATTTTGTTCAGTTCACCTAGTAGTTCTACCCTTCTTTTTCTCAAATATTCTAAAATCTTTTTTTCTGTAATGTCACCCTCATCCATCTTGTCATACTTTATCTAAATACCTAATTACAACAGTCACCAGGTTTTGAATCATGTTTTCCTAAAATTAAAATAAATAAATCAATTATTTCCTATTTTATTATTTAATTAATATTAATCAAATTTATGAATAATTTTGATTAAATTAATATATTTTTGCAGAAAAATACAAAGATCTTTCTGGAAATTATTTCCCTTTAGAAATGTCTCACTAAATAATTGCCGAAATTACTGAAGATGAAAAATTTTGAGAATGCAAGTTTTAAGGATTTTGAAAATGTCCCAGAAATGGATATGTATCAAAGAGCTAAGTTGTTTGACAAATATCTGGATTATCTTTTGGACAATAATCACCTTAATTATCGATTGGAAACATCGACAGGATGTGGCCCTGAATTAAAGATAAGAATTCCCGGAAAATCAGGGTTTCAAGATGTGTATGGTTTTGTTTCCAATGATTATTTGGGATTTACCCAGCATCCAAAGATTAAGAAATCCATTATTTCAGCTATCGAAAAATATGGTTGTGGTTCGGCAGCGTCTCCCGCAATTGGTGGACACTTTGTTTACCATCAACTCTTGGAAGACAAAGTTGCCAAGTTCTTCAACAAAAATGCCGCTATCATTTACAATACAGGGTACACCGCCAACAGTGCAACTTTTCAGTGTCTCCTGCAAAAAGAGGATCTCGCCATCTTGGATATGGCGGTTCACGCCAGTATTTATGAAGGATGTCAACTGACCAATGTCAAAACGTTTCTTCACAATAATTTAGAGATGCTTGAGCGGGTGCTCAAAAATTCCATGGGCAAATTCCGAACAAGGATGGTTATTGTTGATGGAGTCTATTCACAGGATGGAGATGTAGCACCACTTAAGGAAATTTTAAAGCTGACGAAACAATATAATGCGTATTTGGCAGTGGATGATGCCCATGGAATCGGAGTATTGGGGGAAAATGGAAAGGGGGCTATTGAATACTTTGATGTTTTTGACGAAATAGATATTATCATAGGTACCTTTAGCAAAGCTTTAGGAAATCTTGGGGGTTTTGTATTGGGAAGCCCCGAACTGATCCGTTTTCTAAAATACCAATCGAAGCAGCATTTGTTTTCCACTACCTCCACACCGTCAATACTTGGAACCGTGAGGGCACTTGAACTAATCGATGAAGAACCGGAGTGGCGATCCAAGTTATGGAACAATATCAACTATTTTAAAAATGGGTTGAATAGTATGGGTTTGACTGTTGGAAACACTTGTTCTGCTGTTGTGCCTGTGAAAATCGGTAATATTCAGAAAACATTGGAAGCTGGTAAATTATTGCTAAATAATGGTATCTATGCAAATCCGATTATGTACCCCGCTGTATCCAAAAAAGATGCAAGAATACGTTTCAATATTATGGCCACTCATGAATTTCACCACATAGACAAAGTATTAAATACATGGGACACTATTAAAAAGAAAATATTTTTGTTAAATTGACTAGACTTTGAACTAAATCAATGCGTGTATATGGATAATAAAAAGATAGATGCCAGAAACAGACTGTTGGATGCTGTGGGGGAAATCTTGGCAAAAGAGGGACATAAGGGTCTTCGAATAACAACTATCTGTAAAAAGGCAGGTGTTGATAAAAGTTTGGTTTACACCATTTTCGGATCCTTGGAAAACCTGATAGAAACCTATATTGTAAGTAACGACTATTGGGCGGATAAGGCAAAAAAAGTCCATGATGTCCTGCCAATCGATCAGACGGTAGGATTGAAAGATCTTATCCAGTTTTTTCTGGAAAAACAGTTTACAAATGTCTTTCAGGATCAGACATTACAAAAAACTATGTTGTGGAGTATTTCTGAAAGCAATCCGCTGATGCAGAGAATCGTCAGTGCCCGCGAAGGGGTGGGTGAAGGCCTATTCATTGATTCTGAACATTATTTCGGGGAAAATAACGAGTATTTCAGAGCATTCTCTGCCGTAAATGTAGCTGCATTATATTACTTGGCTTTACATGCTGCCGCAGGAAACGGTACTTTTTGCGGGATTGACCTGAACACAAAACAGGGAAAGGAAAGCATTCTCCAAGCGGTCGCCGAAATCAACACCTATTTTTTTGAAAAATATGGAAAAAAGTAAAACCGGGACAGTTTTATATTGGATAATAAAATAAGTCCATTTAAATCCATAAAACAAAGACTCATTATTTGATTTTATCCTGATCCAGAAAGATTTGGAGTACATCTAAAATCACTATTTCCCCATTCTTTACCTGATAACCAATCCGAAAACTCCACCGGAAAATTCTTCACCTACCTCCTTTATTAGTCCACAATCCTTTTCAATTTATTCTTGTGTTGGGAAACCATATCAAATAATGGTAATTTCAATCAAATAAATCCTTCAAACAACGCTGCCATGAAAGCATTAATATGTATTCTATTTTTAAATCTATGTTTGTTCCATTCTCCTGTCATCGCCCAATCTGTTTCCCTCTTCAATGGAAAAAACCTGGAGGGCTGGTATATGGATGTTCCCGATCTGGAAAAAGACAGCAGTTTACGGATTCCCTTTATTGTCAGAAACGGGATGTTGGTGAGTTTGGGAACTCCCCAAGGTCATCTTATTACACACAAGGAATATGAAAACTATAGACTTGAGGTAGAATACCGCTTTCCAGGTAAACCTGGGAACTGTGGCGTTTTGGTCCATGCTTCTACGCCCAGGACTTTATACAATATGTTTCCAAAATCGATAGAGGTTCAGATGATGCATGAAAACGCAGGTGATTTTTGGTGTATAGGGGAAGATATCCAAGTGCTGGACATGGAAGCAAGGAGGGGTCCAAAAGATAATTGGGGAGTCATCGAGGGAAAAGGCAGAAGAATTCTCAACCTGACTGATGGTTCAGAAAATCCCTTGGGGGAATGGAATCAAATGATCATTGAATGTAAAAGGGATGAAATCAAAGTCTGGGTAAACGGAGGTCTGGTCAATCATGGATTTTGTGCCACTGCTTCAAAAGGAAAGATTGCTATTCAGGCTGAAGGGGCAGAAGTGGAGTTTAGGAGGTTAGCGATTTCTTCTTTGTAAGAATAAAAATCATTTGATTGATAAGAGAATCGATGCACTCCCAATTACTAGATGCGTAGGGTAAATTCAATGCTTCCTGAAAATCAAAATAGCGCCGTCACCTGCATCCTGCCTATATGCACCAATCTTCCCAACCCTTCAGAGTTTCGGCCTTCATAGACCATATTCATCTGCAGACCCTCACCGATTTTCTGAAGCCAATTCAGTGACCAGGTTAGATTGTTTCCCGGGGTGAGGGCCTGTAGCATTTCGTAGCCTGTAGGGGTGTTGGGTTGTCCATTATAGTCTATGAAGATATATTTAAAGTTGGCATTGATAGTGGTTTTGATCGCTTTGGCAAATCGGAAATCCAAGCCTACTTGATGCAAACTGGATACTTCATTGAATTCTTGATTGGCAATATTTTCTTTGTGGGTAAATTGATACAAAAGTGTCGAGCGGAATAGACTGCTTGGTTGGTACGCGAGTTCAGGACCTACACCATATTGCTCAATGAAATAATTGGTATTGTCCAAAAAATCTGAAGCGGATATCCGGTTACCTTTGATTCCATTTACTTTTAAATTGACCATTGGACTGAAATTGTACCGGGTATTCAACCTCCAATCCCGCTGCAATAAATCAGTAAATCCACCGGAAAGTAATTGTTTGTTTTGGCTGTCAAAAAGTGAGAGATCAAAACCGTACACAGCCGATGATCTGTTAAAGAAAAATGATGTTCTGATGACTTGTCTTACTGAAATCAATTCTTCATCACTGAATCCCCCAACAAATGGATTGATCCTATCCCAGAAATTGTCTGAAGTGATTTTCTTTTCTATACTCAAACTTGTGGTATTGGAGAATTTCTGCAAAAACTTTTTTACCCCCTTTTCCCTTCTCCAATCATCCGGAAATTTTGCATTCAGCCGATAGTTGAAAATAGTCGTGTAGGCAATGACAAAGTCCGTAGTAGGAACAAACAATTTTATAAAATTCTTTTCATCGGGATTAATAGCAATATAAAATTCGTTCAGTTGCTGTATGCCATCACCATTGTCATCCCTCCAAGCATGGGTTCCTTCTCCTGTGGGTACCGGTAAAAAGACAAATTCACGTTTGAATTCCCTGCCATTGCCCAAGGCATAACTCAATTCATTCCGGAGATTACCATTCCAAAGTGTGCCCAAGTAATCCACTTTGCTCAGAACGGTCGTTTCAGCCGCCTGTGTCGCCCTTAGGAATTCCAGTTTTCTGTAGGTAAAAGTACCTGTGAGATCATGTCCTTTAAATCTTCGCTTCAAACCAAACATGGTCTGAAATGCTTCGGTGTCCGGGGATAATTCACCATTTACAGGAAATTTATCTTCCCTCACCGAAGCATTGGCAAAAAAGGAATAAGGAAGGGTATCATTACTTTCAACAAAAAAGAAATGTTCCAGAAAATTCATGGCCGTACTGACTACCGAATCCTTCTCCAAATTCCGGATTGCATTTCGGTCCAAAATCAATCTATAACCCGGTACTAATATTTTTGATTGATATCGCAAATCACCCGTATATCTAAGCCATGATGAATTCAAATCCCTAACATCACTGTTCAGTAAAAAGAAGTCGTTTTTGATTTCAAATCTATTTCCCAACTCTTGGTTCCATTTTGCCATATGTTGGGTTCCGTTGAGGACATCTCCCCGGTTTCTTAAATTAAATCTATAAGTAAATAAGTTTTTTATGTCTTTAACCAATTCCACTTGAGTATTGAATATCCTTTCTTGCCCAGGTTCTTGCATATCTGCTTGGGATAAACTCCAATCCCGGTCAAATTCAATATACCGGAGACGATCTATAAAGCTGAAATAATCAGAGTTATATTCAAATTCAGTCAAAGACCTGAATTTATATCCCTTAAACCAATCTATGGATCTGTTTTCCGAAAGTATACCTGACTTGATTCCAAACCCATTATTGTCTTCATTATCCAAAGGAGAAAACAGATTCTGATCTATTTTTGAAAATGCTACTTCTGTGTAGACTTGCTCATAGGGATTTAATTTCACCCTTGAACCGGCAGTCAACATCTGTTTTTTGTTTGGTGCAGGAAGGGGGGCATTGATGGAATAATTCCCTTGTGGTTCACCATTTATCCTTTGTCTAAAAACATGGACGGGCCCATTTGCCAACTGCTGTTCCCTGACATAATCGCCGTTTCCCTGACCTACTTCATTGAATCCTACTGCAAAATGGGCAAGTTGTGGATCTGTGGAAAACTCAAAATATTCTATTGGGTTCCCTTCATTATCCAAGTCTTGAACTTTTTTGTAAAGAATTCTATTTGGGTCAAATGCCACACTATCCACCCGCGGGACAGAAGCAGCATCAAGGTCATCCCCAACAGAAGCCAGCAACTGCTTATCAGCATCTGAAAACTCAAAGAAAAGAGGCTGATTTCTATTGTCCTGTTCTCTATAAAAATTCATGTACACAGAGACATTGCCCGTCTCCTGAATATGATTAGCCGTGAGGATGGATCTTGAAAAATTTCTTTCTGCATATTCAAAATCTATCCTAATCCGAGTGTATTGTGTAATAAGGATATTTGGTGTAAAGGTGATTTCACCTTGATTATAATCTATGACATAATCATAATTGAATCCTCTCTGAAGCTGTTTTCCATCATAAAACACCCGCTCTGAATTGGCCATAATAATTACAAACCGTTCGTTTTGAGGACCCGGAATCCTATACGGACCCAATGTTCCTTCGGTCACTTCCAAAACTATAGAAGCAAATTTCCCTTTTGCGACCGAAGCTGCTGCCTGTGTGGAAGCTTTCCACTTTTCGTTCAGCTTATAGTTGGTGGTTAGTTGGGCGCCCTGCACGTTTTTATAATAGCGCAGAAATTCAGACTTTCTTTGCTGCAATACCACGTCACCAGCAGCAAGATTAAAATCATCATTATATAATTCCACCAATACATTGTCAAAATCCTGTAACTGTTGGGTATTCCCTTCGGGCTGAAAAGGAACATTCTGGTCAGAAATACTGGCTCTAATATTCAGGTTTTCAGATAGCTGACCGCTCATTTGAAGATTCAATGAAGAATTCACAAACAAATTCTGTGTATTTCCAAATGAGATTCCACGGGTCAGATTACCCGATTTGTTCAGATTGTTGCTGGGAAAAAGTTCTTCTCTGAAATCAAAAGTCGGAATGGCTTTTACCCTGTTGTCTCTGAACAAAGCCATGGAATCATAGTCTGCCATTAGTGTTCTATTGGACACTGATTGATTGAAACTATAGGGGAAAGTACGGTAACAGATAAGCAAGGAATCGACAACCGGAGGGTTGCCTACATCAATGCTTATTAATCCGGTATTAATCTGGTATGAAAAAGTATAGGTCTTATTATTCTGATCAGTCACTTGGATACTCTCTTCAATGACACTCAAAGAGTCAAGCAAGAAAAGGTCTTTGGCGGTTTCAGTTGGAATCCATTTACAAGTCTCGGATTGGGCAAAAGTGCTTATCCGAAAGCCCAAAGTCGATATCAAAACCAAGACTAAGTACCCAAACCTGAACATATTAAACCCCATATAACCTCGCTAAGGTAATATTTTAAGCAAAAAGATTGAAAAAGAAGGGATTAATAAACAAACAAACCATATTTGACAGGCCAAGCTACATTTTTGGGGGTAAGAATTACCTGACAATATCAAAGGCAAGGAAAAAAGAAGTGCCTTTTCCTTCTTCTGTTTCAAACCAAATTTTACCACCTTCAGTCTCCACCCCTCTTTTAGCTATGGCCAAACCTAGTCCTGAACCTTCTGATTTGGTACTGAAATTAGGTATGAAAATCTTATCCTTCAACTCCCGCGGAATTCCTTTACCATTATCCCGCACCTCCAAAACGACCTGTCCATCTATCATTCTCAGAAAAATATGTATCAAAGCCTTTTTCATTTGATCAGACGCCTGAAACCCATTGATAATGAGATTTCCGATGATCCTGCCAAAAAGTTGCTTATCCCCCATCACTGTTAATTTTTCCTCCTCTGCAGTAAGATCACCAAAAATAATTTTCCCATTCTCTCTGTTTTTGAATAGCTCTAAGGTGCCCAATACCACTTCTTTGAAATCCATCAATTCCTTTTTTGGTTGGGGCATCTTAGCAAAATTGGAAAAAGAATTCGCTATGTCGCTAAGTGTATCTACCTGATGGATCAACGTTTCTAAAGGTTTTTTTAACTTTTGTGGATCCTGTAGATTTCCTTCCGCCTGAAGTCTCAACAAATGCTGCAAGGTAAGCTTCATCGGGGTGAGGGGATTTTTTATCTCATGCGCAACTTGTTTGGCCATTTCTCTCCATGCAGATTCCTTTTCTGAATCAGCCAGGTCTTTTTTACTCGCCTCCAATTTGAAGAGCATGTTATTATATTCGTTTACCAACAATCCGATCTCATCTTTTGCAGGCCAATACATAGGTTCGTTATTATCAAGACCTGTAACTTTCAGCTTTTGGGTAAGCAGTTTGAAAGGAAAGGTCAGGTTTTTGGAAACAAAATATGAAATGACTAGAAACATAATGAATACCAGGACAAAAATATTGATGATATTGCTCAGTACATCGGCAATCAACAAGTCCAGTTCAGTTTCAGATTCAAAAAACGGAACAGCTACAATTGCCTGAACTTCTTGTCCATCATTTGATCTAATGGCAGCATAAACTGATTTAAAGCTTAGATTTCCGATCCTTTCTTCCAACAAAGCAAGATTATTTTGTCCCTCTACCAAATCCACAATCGCTTTTGGATTGATGAATTTTGTAAGGACTTTCTTGTCAAAAATATTTGGTTGGGATGTACTGATCAAAACACCACTTTTATTATAGAGGTTTATATCAGTATTGGCATTGCCTGATAAATTATTCATGGCTTCTTCCAATTCATCTTTTTCCAGTAGTCCGCTTTTTTGTTTCTCCACCAAGGTGGAAAGGTTATCTGTGACCAATGACGTTTTTTGCAGGTATTGTCTGTGAAGTTCCTCTTGATAAGAATTGGTGAATAATCCCACTATGATAAGACTTATAATCAAAATGGGGAAAAAGAAAGCGAAATTAAGATACAGCTGCAGTTTGGTAGCATAGTTAAATTCAAAAGTCCCGACTTTTTTTGAAAAAGTAACTACAAAAAGACTGATCAGAGTAAAGGAAATAAAACCCAAAAAGAACAGTGAGATATCAGCCATGATATAGTAGAATGGATAAACGGGAGAGGAAACAATTATAACCCGATCACCTTCCCTTACACCTACATGATGAAATTTCTGCCTGTAAATACCATAATCATAGAGATTGGTTTGCTCCAAGTCATTTGCCAGATCTGCAGCCCTATAATTGAAAAGTCCTACACCATATTGTAATTCACCTTCTTCATAAATGGCATAATCAAATTTTTTCTGATTTAAGCTACCTACATATTTTTCATCCATCAATAACTTGGGGAAAACTGACCCCGCCAGGATTCTTAATTGCCGAAGTTCTATAAAAACAGTGCCTATATAATTATTTTCGCTATAGAGCGGAATGAAAGCATAGTATTGGTTCCCCTCCCCTTCTTTGCCTTGGTTGATAAAATACAAATCCTTCACTGAGGTGGCATAATCACTTTTGACATATCGCATTCTCAGATTATTCAATTCATATGTCTTTTGTCTGTCCAGCACATTATCTCCTGAGGTATTAAAAACCTTGATCTTGAGTGCATATTGATCAAAGTAATTATCCATGTGGATTTTTCTGATCTTTTTTTCAATGGATTCTTTTTGCATAAGTGGGTCCACCAAGGACGCTTTGATAAATAAATCATCACTTATCCTCGACATGATATCAGCTAAAAAGAATTCAGCAAGAATATCATTCTCTACGAGTTGCTCTGTACCAAAACTGACCTTTGACTGAAAATTCCTGTCCAAATAAACCTGATGAGATGCAACACCTATAATTATTGCGGCGATAAGACATCCAAAGAAAAAGGTAAGAAAAGTGTTCAGACCAACGATAAAAATATGCCTGTAAATATTGAATTGAATAGCTGCAACCAAAAAGACAAAATGTGCCAAATATGCTATCAGCCACATCCAATTCAAAAAAATCAAAAGAACAATAATAGGAAATGAGAAATATACCAAGGTGACTATGGCCTTAGCTTTTTTTACATTTTTATCATAAAAAACAATATTGAGCATCAGGACTGTAAACATAAAATAGCCTGCCCCACCAATAAATATCACCAAAAGACTTACCAATTTAAACCAATCCAGAGAAGGAAGACTTAAGATATTCAGATCCCATTGAGAGTTACTCAAAATATCAATATACAGACTATAAAAGACTGCCAATAAACAAGTGGAAAAGAATAAGGCAAGCAATAATAACAGCCTGCTATTGCTATTGATATTTTTTTGTTTAAACCAGGATTTGAAATCGCTTCCGGCTATATAGACTAATATCATCCCAAACAATATTGCAAGTCCAATTACATTGATAAAAAGATCCCCCAGGCTTGGATTGATCCATGAAGAGGCATAGCCGGAAGGATCAAATAAGCCGAAATCAAAATAATCCCTCGGAAATCGAAAGAGCAACATTAAGAATCTGACAAAAAACAATACTATTGACGTGTAAACGATAGCCCTGATCTTTTCTCCTTTTTTCCAATAAGAAAGTACCAGGTCTCTGGCCAGAATCACCACCAATACAATAAGGGAAAAGAAAAAAATCAAAATGGTCAGTCTATTTGATTGGTCCGAAGGGGAATAATCCGGATCAAAATAGACAGAAAACAGATATTCGCCTTTTGCTCCTAGAATTTCGAAATACCCATCTGTCTTTTTTTCTGAGATGTCAACCAATCCGTTTCCAAAAACTTCTTTATTAAATCCTGATTGTAGGAATTCGTTTTGAATATCCCTCTTAAAATACAATGGATACATTTGGACCAGCCAATAACCTTTGTTGTTTCGTGAAAACCTTTTGATTTTTGAAAAAAAAATTCCAAATCTATCTTCTAAAATTCGTTGATTTGCGACGGGATTTACCAATTCAAATTCCGGCATAAATGAAAAATCAGACCAATAAACCAGGTCACCGGATTCTGTAAATATATAATAAGGATGATGGGATGGAATGGTAAGTTTGGTAAAAGAAAAACTTTCATCAGGCCGGTTTGCCATTAATAATGCAAGGTAGTCTTCGTCAAATTGAGCGTCAATTTTTTGGATTTTTTCGGTAATGGGTCGGACAAGTTTTTCGGTGTCATCCTTATCCGAAAACACGAAAATCACTGCCAGAAAAATGGCAAAACCAGCTAAAGCAATAAAAAGAGGAACAGGTTTGATTTTGTGCACAACCATAAGTTAAGCAAAAAGCAAAATCCGTACCCAGACTTTACTTTTATTTTAATATTTTTCTCCGTGAAAAATAAATTTAGATTTTCTCTTTTTAGCTTTTCTATACCAAAAAAAACCGATTATTGCTGCTATAATATAGGGCATGGAGAAAAGGTATAAAATCCCAAGGTTTAACCCTGCACCTATACTGGTTTCCCCATTACTGACATTATTTTCAATAGAAGCCCTACACATGGCACATTGTGCATAAGCCGGGACATGCATGACCAGGAACAATACAACTACGAAAAAGGATTTTAATATCAGTTTCATACTAAGAGAAACGTCTGGTTTTTCAAATTAGTTTAGAAATTGTAATAAGGACTGATCATCAAATATACCAATACTCCGGTAACTGTAACGTACAACCAAATAGGGAAAGCATATTTGACTACTTTTCTGTGTTTCTCTCTTTGGTCGGTATATCCATAAAAATACGCCAAAAGAATAGGAAACAAAGCGACAGCAGCCAATATAATATGCGTAATCAAAATAAAGTAATAGAAATACTTAATCAAACCCTCCCCACCAAATGATGTGCTTTCTGCTGTAGCGTGGTATATTACATAGGAAACAAGGAAAATTCCGCCAAGTCCAAAAGCAGTTGTCATTGCTGCACGGTGAAATTCAATATTACCTTTTTTAATAAAAACCACCCCAGCAATCAAGGCAACTGTAGCAGCAGTGTTAATGACTGCATTTAGATGCGGCAAGAAATAAACCCAATCACTTGCCACGTCTATTTTGGATGGCATAAACAATAAGATTGCAACTACCACGGGTACAGCTATTGCAATCAGCGTAATCCATCTGATTACACCCTTATTATTTTTCTGTATAACTTCGCTATTCTTTTCCATGTAACAGAATTTTTGTTTCTAAAATCAACCTATCTACCTCATCTCTATTCGTACCACTATAATACCCTCTAATTCTGCCAAGGTCATCTACAAGTACAAACTTATCACTATGAATAAATTCTTCAGGATCCCCCATACCGTCTAAAGTCGGCAGAATAAATCCACATCGTGCAAGGTTATAGATCTGTGATTTGTCTCCTGTAAGGAAAAACCATTTTTCCGGAGTTGCATTATGTCGTTTTGCATATTCGGCAAGAACCTCCGGAGTATCATAATCAGGGTCAATGGAAATGGAGTATATCTGAACACTGCTTTCATTTCTAAAAGCATCATCTACCCTTTCCATTTCGGTGGACATGATGGGACAGATACTTGGACAGGAAGTAAAAAAGAAATCCACAATAGTAATTTTACCTTCCATTTGACTTCTGCCTCTTTCTTTATTCTGGCTTGAAGTAAGTGAAAAGTCTGGTATAAAATGCTGTCCCTCTTCTACCGCGTCACATTCCTGGAAAGGATCTTCAACTCCGTTTTGATACAAAATTGGAATATCATACTTATTCACCCCAAAAGTCTTTAAAAAGACGAAAACCAAAATAGGTATCATCAGGATACTCAATAAAACCATACCCTGCAAAATCCGCACTCCTTTCATGTTTCTTTTTCTTATAAACAAAAAAATAGGGCAGAGTTCTTAACTCCGACCTATTTTTTTTATAATTAAATTTTTTTTACCATCTCAAAAGGAAGATATCACTTCCTTCACGCATCAAAGCGATAACCAACCATACCAAGAAAATCAAAGGAACAATTATGGAGTAGAAAAGCGGCTTAGCTTCCTCACCTAGGTGCATAAACTCCATCATGATATATTTAGCTTTCCATATAGTCAACGCAATGAAAATCGCATATAAAATAATCCCTCTGGGGAGAGTAAATGCAAACACGAATTCGACAAGAGTCAATAAGAGTAAGATACCAGCTGTTTTCCAGATTTTTTTTATCTTAGCTTCATCACGAGGAACTACTTCGAGCATTGATTTATTTTCTTGCAAAGCCATAATTTTATATTATTTAAATTTTAGATCAAGTAGAAAAGAGTGAACACAAATACCCAGACCAGGTCAACAAAGTGCCAGTAAAGTCCGATTTTTTCAACCATTTCATAATGGCCTCTTCCTTCATAAACTCCCACAGCTGCTTGATAAAAAGCCAAAAACAATAGTACAACACCTAATGTCACATGGAAACCATGGAAACCGGTAATAAAGAAAAACAATTGCGCAAAATTAGAAGGTCCATATTCATTGACCGAAAGATTGGCCCCATTTACTACTCCGGTAACAGTTTGGCCCAAATTATTGACGTAAGTCATTACTGAACCCGCTTCTGTTCCATGGATAAAGTGACTCCATTCCCAAGCCTGGCAGCTAAGGAAAGTTATTCCTCCAAGTAGTGTCCACAACAACCATTTTACCACATCATTCTTATCATTTCTGTGACCTGCTTCCACCGCCAAAACCATTGTAACCGAACTCATGATCAAAATGAAGGTCATCAATCCCACAAAGGCCAAAGGTATATGCACCCCATGAATAAAAGGAATGGCATCAAATACAAGTTCCGGCACTGGCCAATATTCATTTGAACCAACAAAAGTTTCTGCAGGACCATCATAAGCCGGGAAACTGACTCTTAACGAAATGTAAGTAATCAATAAAGCAGCAAATGTAAAAATATCTGAAAGGAGGAAAAACCACATCATCAGTTTTCCATAACTGGCCTTGAGTGGTTCATTTCCACCTCCCCAAGTCCCTCTTTTGGGGCTAACCCCGATAGCAGTAGCAGTCGTAGACATAAATGTTTTATTTACTTTTTTTACTTAATGATTCAATAATAAGAACATAAACAGATAAAGCCAAAGTCCTCCAAGAAAATGCCAATAAGTCACGCACATTTCCATTGAATCCATGTTTTTGGAATGTACCTGAAATCTAAAGGACGAAATTAATACAATAATTAGAAATATCACACCACTGATCAAGTGTAATGCGTGCAAACCTGTGAAAACATAAAGAAACGATCCTGCAGGATTCCCTACAAAAAACACATCTCTATCTACCAAAGCTCCCCAGCTATACCATTGCCCAACAAGAAATATGACTCCAAGGATCGAAGTAAGGATCATACCTGATCTGACTTTAGCTAAATCATCCTTCTTGGCAGACATATACGCCCAATGTAAGGTAATGCTGCTCAGTAAAATAATTGCAGAATTATACCAGAAAATTTCCGGCAGGTCGAATTCCAGCCAATTCCCTTCTGATTGTCTTACAATATACGCGCTTGTCAATGAAGCAAAAATCATCACTACCGTGACAATGAAGAGCCACAGTGCAAATTTTTTGGGATGCATGGCAATTGGTTGCTCTGCTCCTTCTATATAGCTGATCTTTTCTTCCATGATTAAATTTTATCTAATAAATATGCGATTTGAACTATAGGAAGATAAAGGAATGAACCGAACATAATCTTCAATGCTGATTTTCTTGAACAGTCTTTCATCAAAGAAAATGTCTGTGCCAAAAATAAAACACCACATATGGTTGCAACTATCCCTGAATTAAGGCCGGTGAGTCCAAAATATGTGGGCAATAACCCTAATGGAATTAAGAATAAGGTATAAATCATAATCTGAATAGCTGTATTCAAATCTTTCTTTCCACCACTTGGAAGTAATTTGAAACCTGCTCTTTTATAATCTTCATCACTCACCCAAGCAATAGCCCAAAAATGAGGGAATTGCCAAATGAATTGTATTCCGAAAATGATCAAAGCCTCATGGGATATGGCTCCCGTAGCGGCGGTCCAACCAAGAAGAGGTGGCATAGCGCCAGGTATTGCTCCCACAAATACAGCAATTGGTCCCACTCTTTTCAGGGGTGTATAAACGAACACATAAAGAATCATACTTAAAACTCCAAGTGCGGTAGTCAGGGGATTAGTGAAAATCCAAAGAATAAAAATACCGGCAAGAGCTATTAATGTAGTAAACCAATATGCTTCTTTTAAAGAAATCTGATTAAGTGGTAAGGGACGGTTTTCCGTCCTTTTCATTAGTTTATCAAAATCCCTTTCCCAAATCTCGTTTGCAGCACCCGATGCTCCGCTGATAAGAAATCCTCCAAATATCAAAGCAATAAAATTTCCCCAGGAAAAGACTACTCCGGAATCACCCAGAATAAACCCGAACGCTGCAGAGAAAGTAACTAGGGCAGACAATCTGAATTTGACCAATTCAAAATATACCTTGGCCCTAAAAACCAATAAATCCAAAATTGATTCTTCTGTAATATTTATAGTTCTCATGAACTTACCTTTTCAATATTTAATTTTTTCTGATCACTCAATTGAAGTAAAATGATAAATTGAATACCAATGATCAAAGAACCCAATAAGAGATGTAATGGCTGTAAGAAAGCAGGTATCGCAAAATAAGCCATCCCTACTCCCGTCATTATCTCAAGAAATAGCACTAACAACAATAATTGAGACCATTTGAATACATTGGCATGCCTGAGAGAATATTTATATATTTTATAAATAAACAATAAATGAACTCCAAGAATCAACAAGGAAAATGACCTGTGTATTAGAAATTCCAACCCCAAATTTTCAATCCATTCCCCACGCAACATATTTCCATATTCAAATGCAATCATATCTACAGTCTCTCTTACTTGAGTTCCCAATACAATCTGAATAACCATAAGCAAAAAAGCAATAAGCAGAATGGAATATAGCCTTTTTGGCTTTTCAGTCATGGGCTTAATAGGATAAGCCAATTTATAGGACCTATAATGAATGTACAGCAGTAGGCATACTATCAGCAGCGCCAAAACCATATGCAAGGTAATCATCCAAGTAAGCAAATTGGTAGAAACAACTATAGAGCCGATCCAAGCTTGGAATAAAACCAAAACCAAGTTGAAGAATGCCAGAACAGGGATTAATTTATCCAGGCTCCAAAGCGAAAGTGATTTGATGAAGGTCAGCAGGACCAAAACGCCAATGACAGCACCGATAAGCCTATTGATATATTCTATCCAAGTTTTGGTTGGATTAAACTCTTCCTCAATCAGAATACTTTTATCATTTCTAATTTCCTCAGCCTTATTTTTAAAACCGAGACGGTCCAATTGCGCTACAAACTTCTCATTCTTTTCTACTCTTTTGCGCAAGTAGATTTCCTGATAATCACTTGGGAGCTGATTCACACTTGTTGGTGGAACCCAGCTCCCAAAGCATTTTGGCCAATCGGGACATCCCATTCCGGAACCTGTACTTCGTACAATCCCTCCGACCAGTATCAGGAAATAAACAGCTAGCACAGTGATCAAAGAAATCCTGCGAAAGCTGTTTAAATTTTTAAGATTCTTTTGCTTCATTGGCTACCAATACTGCCTCTTCATCCGCTATAATTTCCTTTTCCAACTTCACTAATTCTTGTTCATGGGGAAGATTGGATTCTGGAGTGGCAGACAATGGTACAGTTTGAGGGATGAAATCTTCTTTGGCTCCTGGCTTGGAATAATCATATGGCCATCTGTAAACAGCAGGGATTTCTCCGGGCCAGTTACCATGGCCGGGATGTAAAGGAGTCGTCCATTCCAATGTTGTTGATCTCCATGGATTCAAAGAGGCAACCCTACCTCTATACATTGAATAGAAGAAATTAAATAGGAATATCAACTGAGCTCCAAAAGTAAGAATCGCAGCTATGGAGACAAACATGTTAAGGTCCGTGTACATATTTGAGAACTCAAATCCAGTCCATGAATAATATCTTCTTGGAAACCCTGCAATTCCGATGTAGTGCATTGGGAAAAATACAAGATAAACCCCGACGAAAGTTAACCAGAAATGGACATAACCAAGGCGGGCATCCATCATTCTACCAAACATTTTAGGGAACCAATGATATACACCAGCCATCAATCCAAAGAAAGATGCAGAACCCATTACAAGGTGAAAGTGCGCTACCACAAAATAAGTATCATGCAATTGTATGTCGATTGCGGAATTTCCTAAGAAAATACCTGTCAAACCACCTGAGATAAAGAAAGAAACCAGTCCTATGGAAAACAACATTCCGGGAGTAAAGATCAGATTACCTCTCCAAAGTGTAGTAAGGTAATTAAAGACCTTAACTGCAGAAGGTATCGCAATGATAAGGGTAAGGAACATAAATATTGAACCCAAGAAAGGATTCAACCCTGACACAAACATATGGTGAGCCCAAACAACAAAAGAAAGTATAGTTATTCCCAACATGGAAATGATCATAGCCTTATAACCGAAGATAGGTTTTCTTGAATTTGTGGCAATAATTTCTGAGGTGATACCTAATGCCGGCAACAATACAATATATACTTCAGGGTGTCCTAAAAACCAGAATAAATGCTGGTAAAGGACAGGACTTCCTCCTGTATTTGGCAATGCTTCTCCTCCGATGTAAATATCAGAAAGGTAGAAACTTGTACCAAAACTTCTATCAAACACCAACAAAAGCGCTGCTGAAAATAAAACAGGGAATGAAAGTAATCCAATAATCGCAGTTAGGAAAAACGCCCAAATGGTCAAAGGAAGCTTCGAAAATGACATTCCTTTAGTTCTTAGATTAATTACAGTAGTGATATAATTAATCCCTCCCAATAAAGATGAAGCTATAAAGAAAGTCATGGCTATCAGCCAAAGAGTCATTCCCAAACCAGACCCAGGCATTGCTTGTTCCAATGCAGATAGAGGGGGGTAAACCACCCAACCACCAGAAGCAGGTCCAGTTTCTATGAACAAGGAAATAAACATGATTACTCCTGATAAAAAGAAGAACCAGTAAGATAGCATGTTCATAAATCCGGACGCCATATCTCTAGCTCCAATTTGCAAGGGAATCAGGAAATTGGAAAAAGTACCGCTCAATCCAGCTGTAAGTACAAAGAACACCATAATGGTTCCATGCATGGTTACAAGAGCTAAATAAAACTCAGGATCTAATTTGCCATCAGGAGATATCCACCCACCTAAAACGGGTCTTAACCATCCTAAATCCATTTCAGGAAAACCTAATTGAAGCCTGAAAATCAAGGATAATAAACCACCGATTATTGCCCAAAACATCCCGGTAATCAGAAACTGTTTACCGATCATTTTATGGTCCTGAGTGAAAATATACTTTGTAATAAAGTTCTCGTGATGTTCATGATCATGATGATCATGAGAAGTATCACTGTGTGTAGCAGTATGAGCTGTTGCCATAATAATGATATAATTTAATTACTTCTTATATTCACTGATAGTAATATCAGCCAGTTCTTTTAATTCAGTGGGTAGGTCAGAAACCAAAGCAGGATTATTGACTATGTAAGGTTTTTGCTCTGACATCCACTTTCTGTATTCATCAGGCTCGACCACTCTCAATTCCCTTCTCATGGCATTGTGACCTCGTCCGCATATCTCTGTACAAGCTATTTCATAAACAAATTCAGGATCGCCCAATTCAGCTCTCATCTCTTCAGTCGTTTTGGTAGCTGTAAACCAAAACCTCGTTGGCATTCCGGGCACTGCATCCATTTTCAATCTCATATGAGGAGCAAAAACAGAGTGTAAAACATCTCTAGCCCGAATTCTGAACAACACAGGTTCACCTTTAGGAATAATTACCACAGGTGAAGAGAAATCATCGAATGAATTCTTATCTGAGAAATCTACACCTGATACATTTGATGCATTGGTAAGTCTATAATCATTTTCTCCCAAGACATTGTCCAAACCCGGATAGCGCACCTCCCAAGCAAACTGATAACCCATTAATTCGACTACATGTGAATTTTCGGGAGCAGGTTTTGTAATATCAGACCAAGCTTTCCACCCACCTATAACGAGGGCTGCAAGAACAAACGCTGGAACTATAGTCCAAATAAGTTCTAATTTATTGTTATCGGGATAGAAAGAAGCTTTTCTGGTTTCTGTATATTGATATTTATAGGGAAACCAAAATAAGAGTACATGTGTAATTAAAAACACTATACCCGTTATCGCCATTGTAATCCAAAACAACTGGTCAGTTACAATTCCGTGTTCAGAAGCAATCGGAAGCTGATAATTGTCAAATTCTTTAATGGAATACCAAATCATCCAACCACCACCACCTACAAGGAAAACGATAAATAGGAAGGCATTGATTTTATTACTTCCTGAAGCAATTTTCTTATCACTACCTTTTACTACAGAAACAAGCGTCTGAATCCTGTAAACCATCCAAATTATGGACAGTAATAATATTATACCTACTGTAATTAGTAATCCGTACATAATTTTAAATTTTTCGGATAATTAAATGTGATGATGATAACTTTCTTCCAACATAGGATGATTTTTGGCAATTAGATTTCTTTTGGAAAGATTGCTCATGACAACAAAAACAAAAGCAGAACCATATACCAATAACATACCTATTTCCATTAAGCCAAAACCTCCATTTTGACCAAGAGTCCCTGGCTGAATCATTAGGAAGAAATCAAACCAATGACCTAAGATAATCAAGGAACAAACCAATTTAAGAAATATTCCATGTCTTTTTGCATCACGTGTCATAAGAACAAGGAAAGGTAGGAAGAAGTTTAAACCTAGATTTACAAAAATGAACGGGCTATACACATCACTCTGGAGTCTTTCTACAAAGTAAAAAGTCTCTTCAGGAATGTTTGCATAATAGATCAATAAAAACTGGGAAAACCAGATATATGTCCAAAATATTGAAAACGCGAACACGAATTTACCCAAATCATGAATATGGTTTTCATTCACCATTTCAAGATATCCTTTGCCCTTAAGAAAGAGAGTGACTAAAGTGATAGCCGACAAACCAGCAACAAACCAAGACGAAAAAACATACCAACCAAACATGGTAGAGAACCAATGGGTATCTATTGACAACACCCAGTCCCAAGCAGATACAGAAGAAGATACAGCAAAGAATATCAAAAATATTGCTGACCACTTTCTTAATCTAAAGAAATATTGAGTTCCTCCCTGAAGATCTTCTTCATAGGATAAGGATTTCAGTTTATTGAAGAAGAAAACCCAAAATCCAAAAAACAATACCATCCTGATAACAAAGAACAATGGGAAAGTCCCTTTCTCCAACGGCCAGTAGAAATAAGACCCTTTGCCATCAATGATATAATCGAACTCGGGGCTTGATTTATCAAATAAATAGGAATGTGTCCAATGGAAAATATCATGGTTAATCAAAAAGAAACTTCCAATCATTAAGACACCTGCTATCGGCAACCAGTAGCCAAAAGATAACATAATTCTCTTCAAAGCTACAGACCATCCCGCTTGGGCAGCATATTGGATAGCAAAGAAGAAAACGCCAATAACAGAAATGCCTGTAAAATAGACATTATTGATCCAGATATTGGCAAAAAGCCTCTCATACCAATGAAATGCATGGCCATCTCCTTCTGCATGTTCATGACCTCCCGTCATTGCCAAGATGATTCCCACAGCCAAAATAACTGCACCTATAGCCAAGGTCATGAGGATTGATTTTTTCAGCGCAGCTGTAAAATCAAATTTTTGATCCAAATTATAATTTGTTGTACCGTGCGCCATGATTATTGTTTTTGAATTTCTTGTTTGACATAATGAACAATTTTCCAAATTCTTTCTTGAGGGATTTGAGAACCATGGGCTCCCATTCTTCCTTTGCCCTTCATTATCACATGAAAGATATGTCCTTCAGGTAAATTGATGTATGCGCCACCTTTCAAATTGGCTACCCCGCCAACAACTTCACCGGCTTTTCCATCACCCTCTCCTCCAGGACCATGACAAGTAGCGCAATATTGGGTGTACAATACTTTGCCTTCTGCCAGAACTTTGTCTGAAAGTTCGATTGGGTTCTCATTTAAAGCAGCAGCCTCCAATTCAAAAGCCTTCAATCTATATGGAAGTGAACCATCCTTGGTTCTTGGAACTGTATTCGCAACAGGTTCTCTCATGTTCATCCTGTAAGGATTATTGATATTGCTGTTGAAAAATTCACCCTTCCCATCTTCCCTTGAAGAAAGCCAGCTTCCTTCATCTTCATTTACAATTTGATTCAAGGGTTCATAGGCCACTGAATTGTACATTTGAGGAGCAAATTCATAACCAGGGTCGTCCCCTGAGGCCCCACATGACAACATCACAAAAGACATTGTTACAAAACCGATTAAATATATAAAGTGTCTGATTTTCATATTCTCCTATTACCTATTCGAAACTTTTTTTATTTACCTCTGAAGCATCTGCTGATTTAAGTACTTCCCTAAGTTTTTCCTCACCAAAATTAGCATTTACTGCTAAGTCAATAGCCAAAACATGCTTATCATCAGTGATTCTTAAATCAAATATTTTTGGTTGTCCCCAAGGCTTAAGATTGCTTGATATCAGGAAAACCCCAACCATTCCAAATGCAGCCAAAAGAACTGTCATTTCAAAGGTCACAGGGATAAATGAAGGGACGGCAGCAAAATCCTTTCCCCCGATAATCATTGGCCAATCAAATTTCATCATGTAAAACTGCATGGTCAAAGCCAGAATTGTCCCCAACAATCCAAAAAGGAAGGCTGCAATGGGCAAACGGCTCCTTTTATACCCAAGAACCTCATCTAATCCATGTACAGGAAAGGGTGAATAAACCTCATGGATTTTGACACCTGCTTTTCTGATTTTGACTACCGCATCCATTAAAACATCCTCATCTTCATACACTCCGAGGATAAAATTTTTATCTCTTTCCATGCTTTTATTTATTTATTTTTTTTGAGGAAGATTTTAAAATAGATTTTACTTCAAACATATTGATCACCGGGAAAAACTTCGCAAAAAGGAAGAAGAAGGTGAAAAATAAACCAAAGGTGAAAAGGTAAACCCCAACATCAGACAAAGTTGGATAAAACATTGCCCAAGAGGAAGGGAGAAAATCCCTGTGTAAAGAGGTTACAATAATCACAAACCTTTCAAACCACATTCCTGTGTTTACTACCAAAGAAAGTATGAAAGTGGCTACTATGGATGTTCTGATTTTTTTGATCCAGAAAAGCTGTGGCGAAATAACATTACATGTCATCATGGTCCAATATGCCCACCAATAAGGTCCGAACATCCTATTGACAAATGCATATTGTTCAGCTGCCACTCCTGAATACCATGCCATGAAGAACTCAGTGATATAAGCGATACCAACAATAGAACCCGTGATGATAATTACAATATTCATCAATTCGATATGCCCTATAGTGATATAATCTTCCAGGTGAAAAACTTTTCTGGTTACAATCATCAGGGTCAATACCATTGCAAAACCCGAGAAAATCGCTCCTGCAACAAAGTAGGGCGGAAAGATGGTTGTATGCCAACCAGGAATAACTGATGTGGCAAAGTCAAAAGATACAATTGTATGTACAGATAACACAAGAGGTGTAGCCAAACCTGCTAGAATCAATGCAACTGCTTCAAATCTGCTCCAAGTTTTTGCGGCACCATCCCAGCCAAGAGCCAAAGCACCATAGATTGATTTACGAATTCCAGTTGCCCTGTCTCTGATTGTAGCAAAGTCAGGAACCAAGCTGACATACCAGAATACCAGAGAAACTGAGAAATAGGTCGAAATGGCAAAAACATCCCACAAAAGAGGAGAGTTGAAATTAACCCATAACGAACCGAATGTATTGGGAAGAGGAAGCGCCCAATAAGCGCCAAGCCAGGGACGTCCCATGTGAATGATTGGGAACATAGCCGCACAGATTACAGCGAAAATCGTCATGGCCTCTGCTGCCCTGTTAATCGCCATTCTCCACTTTTGTCTGAACAGTAAGAGTACAGCTGAGATCAATGTACCTGCGTGACCGATACCAACCCACCAAACAAAGTTTGTGATATCCCAAGCCCAACCAACAGTTTTGTTCAGACCCCACATACCAATACCTTCCCAGAGTGTGGCTGCCAAAGCTAAAAAGCCAAGCACCAATGCACCGACTGAAACAAGAAAGGCAAGCAACCAAGACATACTTGGTTTACCTTCTACTTGTCTGGAAATATCGTGTGTGACGTCTTTTAAGGTTTTCCCGCCAGTAATCAGCGGCTCGCGTACGGATGAAGTAACCTGCATATCTTATAAAATTATTTAATTACGCTTCTGATTTATCCTTATTTCTGATTTTTGTAAAATACCACACATTCGGGCTTACATTAAGGTATTCAATCACATGATATGCCCTTTCCTCATTCACCTCTTTCATCGCTGAAGTAGTATCTTCCTGGATTTTAAGCATTTTTGTGATTCTGCTATTGGTATCATTCATATCCCCAAAAACAATCGCTTCTGTCGGACAAGCGGTAGCACAGGCTGTTGTAATTTCACCGTCCTGAACCTTTCTGCCTTCTCTTTTGGCAGTAAGCTTTCCTGATTGGATTCTTTGAACACACATTGAACATTTTTCAATGACCCCTCTGGCCCTTACGGTAACATCAGGATTCAATACCATTTTGCCCATATCATCATTCTGTGCGACATTGACTGTTGCAAAATCTTTGTTATCATGATATTTGAACCAATTGAATCTCCTTACTTTATATGGACAGTTGTTGGCACAATATCTGGTACCAATACATCTGTTATAAGTCATTTGATTTAGACCTTCAGAAGAATGGGTAGTAGCAGCAACCGGACAAACTGTCTCACAAGGCGCATTGTTACAGTGCTGACACATCATAGGCTGGAAAGTAACCTCAGGATTCTCTGCAGCAGTCTCCAATTCCTTATTAGTTGAAGCACCTTCAGGCGAACTATAGTACCTGTCTATCCTTAACCAAGCCATTTCTCTTCTGTTGAGAACTTCTTGCTTACCTACAACAGACACATTGTTTTCTACTTGGCAAGCAACTGTACATGCTCCACAACCAATACATGAATTCATATCAATTGCCAAACCCCAATGGTGTTGGCTGTACTGATGCCCTTTCCACAAAGATATTTTAGAAGGTTTTACAAACTCACCTTCCATATATACTTTCGGATGGTATCTTCCGGCAGATGCATTTTCCTTGTATTCAGGAAGAGTAGCCTCTTGAATGACATACTCTCTATCCATATAGGTCTGATGGGTCTGGGTTTGAGCGATTTTATATGTATCGGCCAAAAGCTCCACACTTACACCTTCCGTAATATCAAAATTTACAAAACCTTTGGTACTGTCCAAGAGCTCATAGGCATTTACACCAACTCCATTGGCGACTTTCCCGGCTTTGACACGGCCATAACCAAGGGCTAAACCTATAGTTCCATAAGCCTGTCCCGGTTGCACCATTATTGGTACAATCAGAGATTTTCCACCCACAGTAATTTTTGCCTTTCTGGTTGCACCTTCGGCCATTTTCAAGCCGTTTTCATTGGCCCACTTTTGTGATACTGTCAGGTAGTTATCCCAAGTCGCCTTTGAGATAGGATCGGACATTTCCTGAAGCCAAGGGTTATTGGCGAAAGTACCATTTCCTATTCCGACTTTGGTATAAATACTTAATTCGACTCCCTCACTTGATGCTTTATATGCTTTAGAAACAGCCGAAGCTGCTACTGAAATATCAGCAAAACCTTCAACAGCAGAAGATTCAGAAGGAACAGAATACACTCCATTGAAAAGAGATCTATCCCAAAACTCCTGGAAACCGGTTATTTCTGTTTGAGACGCAAATAAAGTTGATTTCCAATTTTCCTGTAAGGAGTCATAGTAGTTTACACCTGAATCAGACCAAACCAAGAAAGATTCCTGTGCCTGTCTGGTACTAAAAAGAGGTGAAATAACCGGTTGGGACAAGCTATATTCTCCATTTTTAGGATTAAAATCATTCCAGGACTCTAAATAATGATGATCCGGAGCGATATATTGTACTAAAGATGCTGTCTCATCCATTGTGCCGTTTGTGGCGACAGAAACCTTGACCTTGGACAATCCCTCAGCAATCTCAGCACCTTTGGCAAAATCATAAACAGGATTGCAGTTATAAAAAATCACTCCGCCAATTCTTCCTGCATTAAGATCTGCGACAAATTGATTCATTTTTGCATCATCACCTTTTCTGTAGTACGATGGTTTGGAAAAATCCACAGTCACACCATTGTTTTGAAGAAGGTCATTGATGGCATTGATAACGATCTGAACATTTGGATCATTGGATCCTGAAACCACCAAGGATTTCCCCCTATTTGCCCAAAGTTCTTTCGCAGCCTTCTCAAGGTATTCCACTTCCACAGCGGGACCTGAAACTGTAGGGCCGCCAGCTTGTTTAGCCAATGAGTTATACAATGACAATACTGCCAAACCACTCTGAGATGGTTTTATTGGTGTTCTGTAATCAGCATTCGCACCTGTCAAAGAAAGGGTTGATTCAAATTGGAAATGACGGGACATGACCGGCTTTTCTTTAGAAATCTTTCTTCCTTTACTATACTGTTTTGCGAATTCTATCGGAGAAATCCAAGTACCTAGAAAATCCGCACCGAAACTGACAATAACGCTTGCTTTATCAAAATGATAACTTGGCAGGCCATCAACGCCATAGGTGGTTTTTGCAGCACTACTGATACCAAAATTTGATAATGGATCATAAGTGATAATATCAGCACCAAATTTTTCAGCAAGTTGATTGAGCGTGAGTTGAGTCGAAGGGGAAAGTACAGTATTTGAAACGATCTTTACCTGACCTGCTGAAGCCAATTTACTTTTTACTTCAGAATCCAAGGCAGACCATTCAACTTTTTCACCATTGATATGTGGACCTGAAAGTCTTTCCTTATCATATAAAGATAAAACTGAGGCTTCCACAATGGCATTGACACCACCTTTATTGATCGGAGACAATGCATTTCCATCAATTTTAATCGGTCTACCTTCTCTGGTTTTTACTACTACAGAGGCATAATCGCCACCCGAAGAAAAGGTTGATGCATAATAATTGGGAATTGAGGGATTGATATCAACAGGCTTGTTGACATAAGGGATTGCTTTTCTTACCGGAGCTTCACATGCAGCCAAAGATGCTGCTGCAAGGCTGAAACCCATAAGTTTTAAAAAATCCCTTCTTGAAGGTCCTTCTTCAGAATTAAGAGAGGAAGGCATTTCAGGAAATTCTCTATCTGCATTTTTGACAAACTCCGGATCATTTGTTAGTTCTTCTAACCCTTTCCAGTAGGTCTTTTTATTTTCTTTCATTGTATAATCAAGAAGAGTACGTTCTGAATTGATTTAAATTAATAATGGCACTTCGCGCATTCTAAACCGCCAATGTCTTTGACTTTCAAAGCATTTTTTGACTCAGAATGAAGCTGAACCAATTTATCATAATATTCATTACCCTGCGATTTGATTTCGGTCTGTCTGTGACAGTCTATACACCATCCCATTGTCAGTGAACTGTGCTGATAGACCACTTCCATTTCTTCAATGGGACCATGACAGGTTTGACATTCCAAGCCGCCAACTGCGACATGTTGGGAGTGATTGAAATAAGCTAAATCAGGAAGATTGTGAATTCTGACCCATTCAATAGGTTGATTGTTATCAACTGCATTATAGATCTTCTGGATTTCGGGGGAAATTCCTTCTTTTCCTCCAACATTCTGAATATGTGCATGACAGTTCATACAAATATTGGCAGATGGAATATTGGCAGATTTACCAATTTCTACCCCGGTGTGGCAATATTGGCATTCCATTTCATATTGACCTGCATGAAGTTGATGTGAAAAAGCTATGGGTTGTGCAGGCGCATACCCTTGCTGAACTCCAATGGTATATAATTGATCAATCCCTGATTTGGCAACAAATGCCACTACAAGGGTGGTAATGATGATCACAAATGCATCGGATCTCAATATTTTTTTGAAATCAAATTTTTGGTTGACATATTCAGCATCAACCTCATCCAAATTCTGATTTGAAAGATACTTTGTAAGTATGGAAATTATTAAACCCAATACTACAAGTATCAATAGCAATACAACCACCAAAACTGACAAAATAATGGTAAGATACTCACTTGGAATACCGCCATCGACTCCTACTTGCCCTCCTTCTCCTCCTGTAGCTGCAGCAGCAGCAGGATCTGCTTTATCACCATATTCAATGTATGATAATAGATTCATCACATCTTCATCAGACAAGAATTCATGGGACGGCATAGCCAACTGATTGAATTCATTGTAAATAGCCACGGCTTCAGGATCGCCGGATGCGATCAATGCCTGGGAATTTCTGATGAAACTTTTGTTCCATTCAATGGAGTGACGGTCTGAAACTCCCCTTAAAGCTGGACCAATATTCTTTTGGTCTAATCTGTGACAGGTTCTACAATTGGCATTGAAAATAGATTTACCAGCTGCAATCGCCTCTTCACTATCAGAAACATCGGGATTGACCGCAAAGGCCTGTGTACCCATGGAAAGGAGAAACACCAGTAACCATGTGCTTAACCTTAAGGGAACACTTAATAATGAGCGCTTGATCGTCATATTTATTACTTATTAAACAGTTTAGTGCACGTTTTTTGATAAACACTGCAAATGTACTACCCCAATTCTATTTTTCAAACTTGCATGAGATAGACTAACCTATCAAATTTATGGATTCGAAATAATTGTAAGTTATTGTATTACAATGTTTTAAATAAACAAAATTTTCCCTTATTTCAATTTAGAATCATTATAAATAAAAGAATGTTTCATCTATTTCAATTTAAATCCAAAAGCCAAATTAAACTCTTGGGGGTTTTGGTCAAAGATGAATTCTTTTTTTAAGATTTCATTTGATATCAAGATAAAATTAAACTTTTAAAAATTTGAATATAAAAGTTATTTACTTTTCTTTGTAAATATGTAGAAATGAAAAAGGAATCATGAATTTAAGATTCCAGAACTTTAAATTATTTTAAAATTTATTTCTGCTATCAAAAGAACGTTTTAATCACCCCAGATAATCCGTTCCCATAAATTTTAACAACTATAGTAATCTGCTAAGGATTAAAACTTAAGAAGTGTTGGATAAGCCAACATGAATTTTATTCATATGGTCGAGTAGCCGAGTGTTAGGCAGAAGTTCGCAAGACTTCATACGGTGGTTCGATTCCACCCTCGACCTCTATTTATTGGACAATTTATATTCCTGAAGACTATTGTTTTATATTTTTTTACTAAACTTTATCATCAAAAAGACTGTTAAAGGAATGGTAATTTGAGCAAAAGTCTCATCCAATTGACTTGTAAGGTCGGGTGGCCGAGTGTAAGGCGAGGGTTCGCAAGACCCTTTACGGTGGTTCGAATCCACCCCCGACCTCAAAAAGCGCTTAGTTTTAAGCGCTTTTTTCATGTCCTGCATAATCCATTTCAGAATACCTGAATGTTAAAATGGGATTGAATCAAAATTTAGTCTTATTACGTTTGCTTAAAAACTGAATATACCTACATTTGCATTCCGATTTCAAAAGGTCGCGTGGCCGAGTGGCTAGGCAGAGGTCTGCAAAACCTTGTACAGCGGTTCGAATCCGCTCGCGACCTCAATAAAAACAAAGAAACCCTCTTCTCATTCTTCGAAGAGGGTTTCTTTGTTTTTAAATGGTATTTAAAAAAATCTTATTTTTTAACATTCAATTGTTATTTACTGCACTTCCGTCTATCCACAGCAATGCTCCTTTCAAACTTGTTTGATTTGAAATTTGGGGGATAAAGGGTATTTTAATTTTTCATTGGAAATAAAGCAAAATGACTGTTAAAGCCCTATTTCATCTAAATGGCAAGAATGTACAGGTGGAAGTGTATGAAGATGAACCGCTTTTGTATGTACTAAGGGAAGACTTTGGTCTCAACGGACCAAAATTTGGCTGTGGTATGCACCAATGTGGCAGCTGTATGGTATTGGTGGACGGTGAGGCTGTTCCATCATGTATGCAACCATGTAAATCATTTGAAGGTAAAAAAATCGAGACCATTGAAGGTTTAATCAAAAGCAATGGTCTCCATCCTTTGCAGGAGTCATTTTTTGAAGAACAGGCAGCACAATGCGGGTATTGCCTGAACGGCATGATGATAGCCGGATTGGCTTTGTTGAGGTCCAATCCAAAACCAAGCGAAAATGAAATAAGAGAAGCCTTACAGCCAGTTATCTGCCGTTGTGGGACACATACCCGATTCATTTCTGCTATCAAAAAGGCATCCGAAAAATCCTCAAAATTTTAAGGGATGGAACAGACCACAAACTCCAGAAGAACATTTCTCAAAACGTCCGGTCAGTTGCTGATTGGATTCAATCTTTTTCCTTTGGCCTTTTGCCAATCCAAGGAAACAGAAAATTCCGTGATGAAAAATTATAGCGGTATTCCTGAAAGACCCCATATTGACAGCAACCTGATCGATTCCTGGATAAGATTAGATACGGATGGACATGTGACTATTCTAACTGGCAAACAGGAATTGGGTCAGGGGATAAGGACGGCCTTGATGCAAATTGCCGCTGATGAACTGGATGTTGATCTGGGAATATGTCATATTATCAATGGAGATACAGGTCAGACTGCCAATGAAGGTTATACCGCAGGAAGCAATTCTATAGAGGGCAGCGGCAAAGCCATCCGACAGGCTGCCGCTGAGGCAAGGTTGGTACTATTGAAATTGGCAAGTGAAAAATGGGGGACAGACATTTCAAAGTTACAGGTCAAAAACGGTGTTATTCAAGGTGGTCCTGATCAAGAAATATCCTATTGGGAGTTGTTGGAGGGAAAGTATCTGGAAGAAAAAATAACCGGGGAAGCACCCATAAAAGATCATAAAGACCATGTTCATATAGGAAAAGCAGTTCCCAGAGAAGATATCAGGTCATTAGTACGAGGAGAACCACACTTTGTCCACGACCTGAGATTGCCTGACATGGTTCATGCCCGTGTTCTTCACCCTCCTGTCTACAATGCAAAGCTAGTGTCTATTGACCTTGACAAAATAAAAGACCAAGAAGGGATTTTGAAAATAATTGAAGATGGGAGTTTTGTAGCGGTTATAGCAAAAAGAGAATTTCAGGCAGTCAAAGCATGGCAACAGCTCAAGGAAAGCACTAAGTGGGAAAGCCCGAAATTGGGACCATTGTTGGAATCACTTTTTGAGAATATGAAAGCAAATGCCAATCCACCCCAGATGGTAGAGGACAGCCCTGGCATTTCAGGTAAGATCAATTCCTCTTCGAAAAAAATAAAAGCTGAGTATCAAAGGCCTTACCACATGCATGCTTCCACTGGTCCCTCCTGCGCAGTGGCAAAATGGGATGATGATTACTTGACTGTTTGGTCCCCAACACAAGGAGTTTATCCCCTCCAAAATTCCCTAGCTGATCTTTTTGGGTTGGAAAAAGAAAAAATCAGATGTATTGGTATGCCTGGTTCAGGTTGCTACGGACATAACGGTGCAGATGATGTTTCTGCAGAAGCAGCACTGATTGCTAAACATTATCCTGGTAAACCTGTACGCCTGCAATGGATGCGGGAGGATGAACACCAATGGGAACCTTATGGTTCTGCCATGGTTATTCAGTTGGAAGCTGGTATGGATGAAAATGGAAAGATTCTGGCTTGGGACACCCATATCTGGTCAGATACCCACAGCACCCGACCCAATGGCAAGGCAGGTCATTATGTTTCTGCCAGGCATTTAAAAGATCCTTTTGAATTTCAAAAAGGAGGCTTTTCGGGAGGTTCATACCGTAATGCCACACCTTTATATAATATCCCTGATAAAAGATTACAGTTGTACAATTATGATGGGCCATTGCGGACTTCTGCTTTGAGAGGACTTGGAGCTTATGGGAATATCTTTGCTTTGGAATCCTTTATGGATGAACTGGCATCTGAGGCAGGAATGGATCCTATTGCCTTTAGGATCAAAAACCTGAAAGATGATCGGGCTATTGCTGTCCTTGAAACTTTAGCTTCCAAAACAGGATGGGATTCCAAAGGGAAAAACCCAGGAAATGGTTATGGTGTTGCTTTTTCCAAATACAAAAATTCAGCCTCCTTTTTTGCGGTTTTGGCTGAGGTGGAAATCAACAAAGCTGAAAGATCATTTAAACTGACCAAAATGACCGGAGTGATTGATTCCGGGCAATGCATCAATCCTGATGGGTTAAAAAACCAAACCGAAGGCGGCATGGTCCAATCGGCAAGTTGGACTTTAATGGAATCTGTTCAGTATGATGAAAATGGGATTTTGAGCAAGGATTGGAATTCTTATCCCATTATGAGGTTTAAGGATGTGCCGGAAATCGAAGTCCATATCATCAATAGACCTGAACTTCCTCCAATGGGGGCGGGTGAAGCGGCACAAGGGCCAGTGGCTGCGGCGATAGCAAATGCTGTTTTTGAAGGGATAGGATCGAGAGTTCGGACATTGCCGATTACATCAGATAAAATTGATTGGAGTAAGACAAATTGATAATAGCTCATCCTTTGAATAAAATTCACTGAAGATGGAATATATCACGCTATTTAATCGGGCACCGGGATTTTAACTAATTTTATCCCACCAATACCACTGACAGGAACTGTAATTCCATTTTCCTGATCAACCCTACTAATTAAATTTCTATAAGAAGTACTGAGAAAATCATCCTTAAGGAATGAAACCTTTTCATAATAAAGACTTGAAGTGATTCGACATTTCAAATGTTCTCAATAAAATTCATCCACAATCAATACAATAGAGGTTAAAGTCAGGACGAAACTAAATTCCAAAATGCGATAATTTTAAATATTATTAAAATCAAAAAATCCTTCGAGGTTTTAAAAACCTCAAAGGATCATATAAAAAAAGTGGCCACCTCTCAGCAGCCACTTTTTATATTTGATATGAACCATCTTGGTTCTTGATTCTTGTCTCTTGTTTCTAAAGATTACTTCTTCCCGCCTTCCATCTTTTCCTTCAACTCAGCCAAAGCATCGATATCACCCAAAGTGGATTTATCAGCAGTAGCTTCTGGTGCCGGGGCAGATGGTTTTTTCGCAGCTTTCTTAGGTGCTGCGGCTGGTTTGGCCTCTTCTTTAAAAGTAGCCGTATGGGAAAGAACAATTCTCTTGTCATCTTTGGAGAATTCAGTTACCCTGAAATCCAAAGCCTCACCAACTTCTACAGAAGAACCGTCAGCTTTTTCCAAATTCTTGGAAGTAGCAAATCCTTCCAATCCGTAAGGAAGTTCAAGAACTGCACCTTTGTCGTTTTTGGAAACCACTGTACACTTATGGTCAGAACCTACAGGGAATACTGTTTCGAAAGTATCCCATGGGTTTTCTTCCAATTGCTTGTGACCAAGGGCCAATCTTCTGTTGTCCACATCAAGTTCCAAGACAGCAACATCCAATTCATCGCCTACTTTCACAAACTCTGCAGGGTGTTTGATTTTCTTGGTCCAGGAAAGGTCAGATACGTGAACCAAACCGTCGATACCTTCTTCCAATTCAAGGAACAAGCCAAAGTTGGTCAGGTTTCTAACTACACCTTTGTGTTTGGTGCCGACACCATATTTGGTAGACATATCACCTTTGGTCCAAGGATCTTCAGTCAATTGCTTGATGCCCAAAGACATTTTTCTTTCGTCTTTGTCCAAAGTCAATACAACAGCTTCGATCTCATCACCAACTTTCACGAAGTCAGCAGGATTTCTCAAATGCTGAGACCAGCTCATTTCAGAAACGTGGATCAGGCCTTCAACACCAGGAGCCAATTCAAGGAATGCACCGTAATCGGCTACATTTACAATCTTGCCTTTGACTTTGGATCCAATCTCAAGATCAGCAGAAAGCGCATCCCAAGGATGAGAAGTCAACTGCTTCATACCCAAAGAAATTCTCTTCTTGTCATCATCGAAATCAAGTACCACCACCTGAACTTTGTCGTCAAGGTTAAGCACTTCTTCAGGATGGTTGATTCTTCCCCAAGAGATATCAGTAATGTGTAGCAAACCGTCTACACCACCCAAATCGATGAATACACCGAAGTTGGTCATGTTTTTGATCACACCTTCCAATACCTGACCTTTCTCAAGGTTGTTCAATATTTCAGCTTTTTGTTTCTCAAGATCTTTTTCGATCAAGACTTTGTGAGAAACAACTACGTTATCATTGGTGTGGTTGATTTTAACCACTTTCACTTCCATTTTCTTACCTACATAGATATCAAAATCCCTGATAGGCTTCACATCAATCTGGGAACCTGGCAAGAAGGCTTCAACACCGTAGATATCTACGATCAGACCACCTTTGGTCCTTCTTTTTACAAGACCTTCGATAACGCTATCGTTAGCCAAAGCATCTTCAATATCGCTCCATGCACGGACCATTCTGGCTTTCTTTCTGGAAAGCACCAATTGACCCAATGAATTCTCCTGCTCTTCGATGAACAATTCCACTTCGTCACCGATTTTTAGGTTGGGAAGATCACGGAATTCGGATACAGGTACCAAACCATCGGATTTGAAACCGATATTGATGATTACGTCTTTATCATTGATACCTACTACAGTACCTTTGATGACTTCTTTTTCGGTGATTTCATTCAAAGTGCCGGCATACATGGCTTCCATTTCAGCACGCTGATCTTTGGAATAGCCTTCGCCAAAACCTTTGGTGGAGAAATTGTCCCAGTTAAACTCTTTTTGATTAGACATATTGTGTAATGACCCTGTTTATCAACAACCCTAGGGTCATGTGGGTTGAGGTTTTTAGTGTTAGATAAAATCCCTGAGAATCAGCCCCCGAGACCCCGTTCACCCGAACGGACTGCAAAGGTAAGGTTTTTTGGGAAAAGTGAAATATTTAGATTGAAAAATACATTTAAATAGTTAACCCCTTCTTTGCCAATAATCCGATAATCTATAATTGGCAGGACCGGAGACCGAAGTCGGAAGACCGCAGTACAGGTCATTAAAGTCTCCTACAAATAATTATATCGTACTCCCATTTTATTGGCATATCTGCCAATTTACTTATTCATTTATCTTTTAATCCTTGAATGAAGTCAATAATATTGCAAAAAAATGAAACCCCTGAAATCTCTCCCAGGGGTTGTTTGCAAGCAAAGAGTTAGTAAATTGATTAAATATTGCCCAAAAATAATCAATTAATCAGACTATGAAAATATTCCTGTGGATTTACACCCTCTACGCAGCTCTTTTATTTATTGTATTAATGCTGGTTTTTGGACTGTTTATCGTAATCCCTCTAATAGTAAGTTCGCGTGGTGGCAAGGTATCTTTTGTTTTTATACGGCTTTGGGCCTCTGTTTGGTCATATTTGGTGGGGATTAGGTATCGAATACATGGCAAGGAATATATAGATCCAAATCAGCCCTACATCTACATTTTCAATCATCGCTCATTTATTGATGCGCCTGTCATTCCCATTGCCATTCGCCAAGAAGTCCGGGCTATAGGCAAAAAAGAACTTTCCAAAATCCCTGTTTTTGGATTTATAGTGTCCCGGGTTGCTGTTTGGGTGGATAGAAAAGATGCGGCATCAAGAAAGGCATCCGTCGAGAAATTATTGAAAATATTGGAAAAAGGAATTTCTATAGTGGTCGCACCTGAAGGCACAAGGAACGATACCAGTCAGGCATTATTACCTTTTCAAAAAGGCGCATTTAGGATTGCAGCGGAAACAGGTATCCGGATTTTGCCAATGGCTGTGATCGGTGCGGACAGGATAATGAAGAGAAGTTCTTTATTAATGAGACCAGGAATAATCCATATTTATTTTTCCTCACCCATTGAAACAACCTCTTTCTCAGGAGAGGAAGGATACAGTAGATTAGCTGAAAAATGCTTCAATAGATTGGAAGCAATGATTTTGACGCATGAATAGTTATCCGAAGGTTGTACCTTCGGATCCCTGAGTCCTGAGCCTCTGGCTCAACCTACTCAACACCAGCGCTAAAAGCGCTGAACTCGGGAAGTCCAACGGTACAACCGTTGGACAACGTTATCCGAAGGTTGTACCTTCGGATCCCTGAGTCCTGAGCCTCTGGCTCAATCCCAATATTTTTCTAGTTGAAAAATTACATTTTTATACTTAAATTCCATTCAGGTTTTTAATTCTAACTTTTTATGCTGAAACCATTTCAAATAAGCGACCAAAACGGTATTCAATTTTTGACATTCACCGTCATGGATTGGATAGATATTTTTACTAGAAAAGAGTATAAACTTGATGTTGTTGACAGTTTGAATTATTGTGTCAACAATAAAGGTCTCGAAATTTATGCTTGGTGCCTGATGTCAAATCATCTTCATTTGTTATGCCGTGCCAAAGAGCCAGCATTTTTGAGTGATATTATGAGAGATTTTAAAAGCTTTGTTGCCAAAAAAATACTTATGAGCCTTGAAACCGAGTCAATTGATTCAAGGTCTAAATGGATACTCAATCAGTTTAAATTTCGGGGAAATATTTCCAAAAGAGTTGATACCTACAAATTTTGGTTTGATGGCTTACACGCAATCGGTATTGAATCCCCAAAGTTTTTTGAACAAAAACTACATTATATCCACCAAAATCCCGTAAGGGCGATGATTGTTGAAGAAGAACATCATTATTTATTCAGCTCGGCAAGGGATTATGCTGGGATAAAAGGATTGGTTAAGGTTGAGGTTTATTAAGGTTATCCGAAGGTTGTACCTTCGGATCGCTGAGTCCCTGAGCCTCTGGCTCAACCTGATAATACCAGCGCTACAAGCGCTAAACTCAGGAAGTCCAACGGTACAACCGTTGGACAACTAACCAACGCTTACTTCTCTGCCATCACCTTCTTGATATACTCCACGCTCTGAGGAATCTGCTGCACTGACCTGGAAGACTCGTCTTCAATGATCAGATATTTGGTGCCGACTTTTTGGGCTTGTTTGATCAGGCCTTGGATATCAACGTCACCTGTACCAAGGACTACATTGGTCTCGACATCTCCCCTGCCATCAGTATTCCCGGGTGTCCCATGGGCACGGTCTTTCAAATGTAAAAGGGGAAATTTCTTTGGATACTTTTTCATGATGGCCAATGGGTCCCCTCCACCCATTTGAACCCAATACACATCCATATTGAAATCATAATTCTTGGCATTTTTGAGCATTTCATCGAAAAGAACTCCTTTACCATAAGGCTTAAACTCATAACCATGAGGATGATAGCAAAGGGTGATTCCTGCATCTTTCAGAATCTTTCCCGCTTTATTGAAAACTTCTATTGCTTCCTTGGTTTCCTTGATACTGAACTGGCCCGAAGGATGGGGAATCCAGGTACAGGTTGCAAATTTTGCCCCATAGGAATTGGCATTGTCAATGACAGATTGGGGATTATCCCTCAAGGCTTCATATCCTGCCCCAACGGCAACAATTGAAAGTCCTAATCCTGAAAGGAAAGCTTTGTATTCCTCTTTTTCCATACCGTAAGTGCCCCCACCTTCCAGATATTTGATCCCCATACCGGGGATCAAAGCATGGGTTCCTTTGGCATCCTGTTTCATTTCATTTCGCAGGCTGTACAATTGCAGGGCTATTTCTTGGGCATTCAATGGACTGGCGCAAAGTATTAAGACGGCCAATAAAAGTGTTTTGGTTAGATTTTTCATAGGATCATTATGGGTTTGATTTTAAATATAAATATAACTCATCAATCTTTGGTTTTAAATTTTGACCAGTGGACATTATCAATTTTAGAATTATCTGATAATAATGCTAAATTGCCTTCACAGATTTAATTCAAATTTATGCCCAGCAATCGTAGAAACTTTCTCAAACTAACCGCACTGACAGGACTTGCCATGACCATCAAACCTAACTTATCCTTTTCCATAGACAATGACACCATTCTAGGACATGGTGATTTCAGATACAAAGTTGACACCGCATGGGGAAATCTTGACCCAAGTAAAACACCTGTTGTCAATTGTCATGAAATGGTCATGGATAAAAAGGGCCGTTTGATTATGGTGACAGATGAAGCAAAAAACAACATCATCATATACGACCAATCCGGAAAACTTCTGGATTCATGGACCTTGAATTTACCTTCCGCACATGGATTAAGCTTGGTCAATGAAGGCGGTGAGGAATTTTTATGGATCGTAGACAATGGAGGAAGGGTGATCAAAACCGATTTGAAAGGGAAAATCATTACTGAAATATCCTCCCCCTTAAACAATGGGATTTATTCCGAAAAAATGAGATGGGTACCCACTGAAACCTGCGTAGCACCAAATGGAGACCTGTATATCACTGATGGATATGGTTCCCAATTTGTATTGCAATATGACTCAAAAGGAAATTTTATCCGAAAGTTCGGGGGAGATGGACATGGGGATGCGCAGTTCAAAACAGTACACGGCATTGCGGTAGACCAACGTAAAGGCGGAACCCCTACCCTTTTGTGCACTTCCCGGGGACATAATTCTTTCAAAAGATTCACCATGGAAGGCAAGTATCTGGAAACTATATTTTTACCTGGTGCATTTGTCTGCCGTCCGGTTATCCATGGCAAAAACCTCTATGCAGGAGTTTGCTGGTCGCGGGCAAAATATTTGGAGCAGATGGACAATTCGGGATTTGTTACCATTCTTGATGAAAATGACAAGGTGGTTTCCAATCCGGGAGGAACAGCTCCGAAATACATTGATGGTGAGTTGCAATTGATGATTCAGAAAGAACCGGTCTTCAAACATTGCCATGATGTCTGCATTGACCAGGATGAAAACATCTATGTATGCCAATGGAATGCTTCTAAAACCTATCCGATTAAGTTGACAAGGATTTAATTGAAGAGACTGGATATTAACCTTGCAAAAAGTAGAACTGGATATTTATTGATATTTGATATTTGTTGATATTATTGATGACTGCTTTCAGTAGAAAGGTTGGATATTTGTAGATATTGATTTAAAATCAAGCGTGGATGCTTGATTTTATTTTTAAAATGCAATTGCAATTTTTTTTTATAGATAGATAGTAAAAGATAACCTTAGACCTAGGGTATTTTGTCTGGTTTTAATATCAGCTTCCTTTTCATTTAAAGCAGTCGAATTATAATTCAACCCCAGGTCCAAGGAACTTTTTTCCCCAAGAAGAAATGCCAACCCCAATCCACCACCAAAATTAGATACAGCATATTTGTTTTCATTATCAACTCCCTGACCGGTAGTAGATTGTTTCCTGTTGCCAAAAAGGGTATTGACTTCAGCAAAAGGGAGTATTTTTCCGGTTGGAAAATAATATCTTACAAATGGGCCTATTCCAATAAAGCTGTTTTGGGATTCCAGGTCAAAACTTGCCACGCTGCTGCTCCCACTGGAAAAAGAACCCGCCAAATCCAGTCCTGTTGCAAGATTATCAGCTACAAAATAACCGACTTTGGTAGTGATAAATAAACTGGTAAACTTGGTTTCGCTCACGGTGGCATTGCCATCTTTGATTGTTGAGTTGGAAAATGCCAGTCCCATCAGCCCCTCATTTTCACCTATTCCTATAGCAGTACCAAATCCAAGTAAGTAATTTCCTTTTTCAGTCTGGGCGTGAACTGTAACCAAAAGTGCCATGAATAGCATAAGCAGTATTCCTTTTTTCATATTAGATTTTTTTATCGATAAGCTTCAAAACAATAGGCATACATTCCGCTCAAGGCGACCACCTTGCCTTTTTTCCCTTTTTCCCCGGGAATGGTGTATACCGCAGTGCCCCTGAACCTGTCCCCCCTTTGCCCCAGACGGTCGGTATCTATTTTCCATACCGTCTTCCCCGAACGGATATCGATTGCATGGAGCCTGCCCGTGGCTCCTCCGTTAAAATAGACTACTCCTTCCAAGTAGCTCATAAAGCTGCTCGTGCCGGAGCCTTTCGTTTTCCATAACTGACTGCCCGATATGGGGTCAAAACAATACACATTCTGATCCTCATTGTTCACCACAAGTTTTCCTTCCTCGATCAAAAGATTTGAAAAGAAAATCTCCCCATCAAATTTCTTTTTCCATTGCTGTGCTCCTGTACGGATATCATGACAGGCCAGCTCAAAGCCTACTGCCAGATAAATCCTGTCCTGATAAACAACAGGGGGATTCAACAATATCCCGTTGAAACTTTTTTCTGGATTGATGATCGCCTTTTCATAGACCCAAACTTCGTTATCTATATCCCAAAGACCAATATAGGACTGCCAGTTAAACTCAAAAAAAGGTTCTTGCCACACCACGGCAAGGAAGTCTTTGCCATCAAGTGAAACCGGAGTTACAGCAATGACGTTTCCAATTCGGTTTCCTGGAAAGAAATAATCCATGGTAAAATTGGGAATCAGGTATTCTTCATACTGTCCAGTATTAATATCTCCTTTAAAAACTACCATTTGATCAACACTATCGGGAAAGAAATCGGATCTTCCAAACATATAAAAATCTGAATCTTTACCATATACATGCGACCAAAAAGACCTGTCCAAATTATTCCTGTTCTTCCAGTGAGTTTGGCCTGATTCCAGATTGATACCATACACTCTACTCCCCATGGTATAAACCAAAAGGTTCTCATATTGATGATATCTACCCATAAGAATTTCCTCGGTTTCTTGAATAAACCTATCATCCCATTCCCATATAGTTTCCCCATTTTCTCTATTAATCATAGAAAGTAACCTTCCAGAACCTCCATCAGTCATCGGAATAATAGGATTTTGATTAAAAAAGATAGGGTATTTTAGAAAACCAAAATATTCAGGTGATGATTTATGTAATAATTTTTTCCAAAAATAAGGAAGGGACACAATCTCACCTTCTTCATTTATTTGTAATCTTGGAAAATCCTCCTTGGTACACGAGGCACCAAGAAGGATTAAAACTATAAGTATTGAAATTATACTCTTCATTATCTCGGATTGACAAAGAAAATATCTGATCTCAATTGAAATACATTATCAAACTCAACTTTTGTTGCATCATTAGGCACACCATTCAGACTGCTATTGGACATATTGAGGAGTTCGATATGGTTGGCACCGTTGATAAAGTACCTGTTGGATGCAGGTAGGGAGGCGATGTCCTGACTGTAGCTTGGGATAAAGCCGTCAGAGGGGTAATGGACCATCACATTTCTTGTCCTTGCCTCCCAAACCCAAAAGCCACAATCCTGATTTTGAACAGAATTGATTCTTTCATTTTGTGGCTGAAAAGGATCCTCACAGGGTCTCCAAACATGCGCCATATATGGTTGAGTTTCCATTCTGCTTGATTTAGTCAGTCCATTCCAAATTGTCTCACTGTCATCTATCCAATCCCTACCCTTTTTCCATTGCGCAGCTTTTATACCATTTATAACCGCTGATTCAAAGCATTTATTTTTCATTATTTTCAAAAACTAACTTAACCTCTTTCTCAATGTGTAGGGCAGGAATGGAATCCCTAAAAGTTGCTTTCCAGAAAACCTTTGTATAAACTAAATTATTTTTATAAAAATTCCTAATTCATATCAAATGGACAAAATCATTTCATCTTAATATTACACTTTTCCAACATACAAAAACCAAATTATATTCTAAGACTTTCGTTTACCCGCACCAATTTACAAACTAATAAATAAGTAGAATTATCGAGAACAGAATTTCATACTTTTTTTCCTGGGTTTGAAAAAAGTTCAGTTCAATTTTATTTCCAATTGTTATCATTATTTATTTGGATCATTGGGCAATCCCAATCGCCTGAAGAAATCTAAAGGCTCTTCCAATATGATTTCTCTCTTATCTGATTCGCCACCTTTTTTTTCATTTGATATTGATATACATTAATTATTGGAAATCAATGGAGCAATTTGATCTACTGAGGTGACTCCAGCTGGGAGTTCGGTGATTTTAAGATTTCTGAAATGTATGGGAGCTCCTTCCGATTCCAGACAGATGTATCCTTTCTTTTGGCTGGACTGACTGATGCCATTGACAAATTTTCCATTTACCGAAAGTTTGATGACTCCGTCCACACAGACTACTACATAGGTATTCCACTGCCCTTTGCCCAAGCAGCGGTTTTCGATGGATTTGCTCCTTGTTCCTCTTGGATTATCAGGTACGGTAGTCACTCCCCCAACTCCAAACAATTCCCCGTGTACATAGGCTATTGGCGGCAAAACCCCATCTTTTTTGTTTTGGTTGACCCAATCCAATTCCAACATCTGAACTTCAACCCCGTCAGGTAGTCGGTTATCACCTGGAACTGCACTGCTCCATACAAATGTCCCTGAATTTCCCCCTGCTTCCATGTGCTTCCATTCTATGTACATGATGAAATTTTCGTACTGCTTTTCAGACCGGATTACCCCAATGGGTAAGCCTCTGCAAACCAGTTCATCTCCTTCAAAATACCAGGTTTCTTTTTCAGTATTTACATTGAACCATTTCAGGGGAATTTCTTCAGGTTGCTTATCGCTGACCAAAGACTCCAATCCTCTAGACTTTCCAAATTCAAATAAAAACTCTTGACCTGCAACAGGATTACCTATTAAAAAGAATACGAAAATGATGACATAAGGATAATTACATTTCATTTGTTGGGATTTTAAAGTTTAAGAGGTTTTCTAAACAATGATCATAATACTTTGGTCTTACCGGGAATTGCCACAGGTGGAACCGGCCATTCCAAATCCCAACGGTATTCATCCAAAGCAGGGCCAAGGACCTGATTGGAATTTATGGCTTGCTCCCAAGTGATCGTCTGACCTGAATACCCTACCATTCTGCCTAAAATGGCCAACATGGTACTGTTTGCCATCAAATCTCCTTCATTCATTGGCTTCCCAGCTCGAATTGCAGCGAATAATTCCTCATGTTGGGTTTCATAGGGATTGTTTTTTTCGCCTTCATAATCCCATAGGCTATCATTTTGAATTCTATGTGTCTGCCTGCCTATATCGACCACGGCACTTCCATTCTTACCAAACACTTCGGCTTTATTGACATTGGAACATCCCTGTTGTTGCCGACTGAAATGAATCCCTTTCGCACCGTTTTCATATTCATATTCAATGGCGAAGTGGTCATAGATATTTCCCCATTTTTCTTCGGTCCTGGATTGTCGTCCTCCAGTACCGGTGGCTTTTAGAGGTAGCTTATCGCCAAATGCCCAAGACATCATATCCAAGCTGTGGACCATCATTTCCACAATATAATCTCCGGAAAGCCAATCATAGTAATACCAATTTCTCAATTGATATTCCATCTCGGTCCATGAAGGCTGTCTTTCTTTATACCACAATCCTCCACCGTTTCTGACTGTCAATACCGACATCACTTCCCCGATTTCCCCACTATTGATTTTTTCAAACAAAGCTCTTTTTGGAAAGTCATACCTAAATGTAAAACCTGAAACCACATTCAGACCTTTTTCTTCAGCCAACCTTGCTGTTTCCAATACACTTCTTACTCCAGGGGCATCAACTGCCACGGGTTTTTCACAAAATACATGCTTTCCTGACTGAACTGCTGCTTTGAAGTGACCCGGCCTGAAAGCCGGCGGAGTAGTCAGGATAACTACATCCACATCGGATTCCAGCACCTTTTGGTAAGCATCGAACCCGATGAATTTATGATCCTCAGCCACCTGAACCTGTAGCGGATTGACCTGAATGAGTGCATTATAAGACTCATCCAAATAATCAGAAAATATATCCGCCATACATGTCAGCATAGCATTTGGATCTGCTTTTAGCGCCTGTGCGGCTGCCCCGGTACCTCTACCCCCACATCCGATCAAACCTACTTTTAGGATATCGTCTTTCATGCCAAAACTATTGTTGATATTAAAAACCAAAGGCAGTGCCGCACTACCTACCAAGGCCTTCCCAGTAGTTTTGAGAAAGGTTCTTCGTTTTTTGTTTTCTGGATTACCGGTTGAAAATTCCATTTAGGCTTTTTATTTTTGAGGTTTACTAAAATTCATTTTTGATTTTAATTCAGAAATAGATATTGCCGCTTTATTAAGGAATTTGTGATTTCCTCATTTTAGCAACTCTATTTCTTATTGGGGTCAATTGGTAAACCCAGTCTTTTGAAAAATGCGGCTGGTTCCTCCAAAATGATCACTGTCTTATCCAGTTCCCTTCCTGTTTTTTCATAAAGCTCTTTTCTGCCTTTCATATCGTCTACCAATTCCATGTAGGCTATCTGACCAACCCTAACTGCTACTCTCCTAGGAACGACAACCACACCATCACCATCGGCCACGATTACATCACCGGGATAGACCAAACAGCCACCCACTACAACCGGTCTTTGGGCATCAATAAATTCATTCCGGCCAATCCTTTCTCCCCTGCCTCTCTCAAAATAATTCATATATACAGGATTCCGTTGCCTGATTACCTCATCTATATCTCTGACACCTCCCGCGGCTACTAAGCCTACTGCCCCTTTTTCCTGCCAATCCATGATATTTTTGGAACCTGTTGAGCCGGTATCATTGTCGTCCTTGTTATCCATCACGACAACAGTCCCTGGTTTGATGTATTGCTGAAATGGCTCGGAAGATAATTGAGAATACCACATGCCTCTCCATCTTCTATATTCCTCATAGTTCTCCGGTTTGGTCAAATCTGCACCGGGATGCATGGGCCTGTTGGTAGGTCCGTACCGAACCGTCACAGCAATCCCCGAAAACCGATGTGCCATGGTTTCCACATCTTTCCAAAGTGGAGCGATTTTTGGATCCATCACGCCCACATCCATATACCCAACCGTCACCAAGCCATCCACCACATCGGTAACACGGGCGCCCTTGTATAGTTCTATCAATACTTCGTCAGAAATATCATCTTGGGCAAAAAGATTGGTATGTACTGATATTACACCAATTAGTAAAAGAGGTAAGAATAGTTTTTTCATATAATCATGGGTTAATTGTTAATTTTTTTTAAATCTCATTTTGATACTCTTGACCCAATAACTGAGGATCATACTTCTTATTCAATTTTTTTTACTGTACCTAGGTGGAAAATTAAATTTTTTAAATCTTTTGAATGCTTCGTGAAAAAGTTGAAAACCCACCAAGCTATTCATGATTTCTACTGACCGTTTGAATAAAGAAAGCATATTTAAAGCAAATATCAAAAGAGGATTTTCTATCTTGGAATATCTGAACGATGTATGGTATCCACCCAATAACCTCCCTCCTATGAATAGCCCAAAAAACAATAGAAGAACATTTATTAAAAAAACCATAGCCGGAACAACCGCCCTGTCCATCGGAGGGATACTTCCCGGATTCAGCCCCAAAAGTTATGCAAAAATCTTGGGTGCAAATGAGCGGATCAAAGTGTCAGTCATGGGTGTGAACAGCCGAGGCAATGCCTTGGCCCAGAATTTTGCCATGCAGCCCAATGCCGAAGTACTGCATATTTGTGATGTTGATAGCATTGCGGCTGAAAAATGTATTACCGCGGTTACAAAAATCCAGGACAATCAACCAAAAGCCACTCCGGATTTCAGAAAAAGCCTTGAAGATAAAGATGTAGATGTATTAGTTGTTGCAGCACCAGACCATTGGCATGCACCGGCAGCAATCTTGGCCTGCAAGGCGGGTAAAGATGTTTATTTGGAAAAACCATCCAGTCATAATCCACATGAGGGAGAAATCTTGGTTCTGGCTGCCCAAAAATACAAAAGAGTCATTCAGATGGGCAACCAAAGGCGCTCTTGGCCCAATGTGGCTGCCGCGATCAAGGAAGTTCATGATGGAGTAATAGGGAGGGCTTATTACGCCAAAACATGGTACACCAACAACAGGGGACCTATCGGGATTGGAAAGAAAGTTCCTGTACCCGAGCACCTAGATTACGAGCTGTGGCAGGGACCTGCACCGAGGGAAGATTACCGGGACAATATCATCCACTATAACTGGCATTGGTTCTGGAATTGGGGTACCGGTGAAGCCCTCAATAATGGAACCCACATGGTAGATCTTGCCCGGTGGGGACTTGGTGTGGAATTCCCGACTAAGGCAACATCCTCGGGAGGAAGGTACCGATACCAAGATGACTGGGAAACTCCGGATACACAAATGATCAGTTTGGAGTTTGACAACAATTCTCTGATTACCTGGGAAGGAAGAAGCTGTAATGGTATCAACAATGAAGGTTCAAGCGTGGGGGTGATTTTTTATGGAGAAGAGGGGTCTGTCAATATCGGAGGAGGAAATGCTTATGCCATTTATGATCTGAAAAACAAATTGGTCAAAGAGGTGAAATATGAACGTACCGTGGATGCCAGAAATCTTTCTGACCCTACGCAGGAATTGGATGCCATTCATATCCAAAACATGTTTGATGCGATCAAAAAAGGAACACCATTGGCAGCAGAAATCAATGGAGGACAGACCAGCACCCTTTTGGTCCAATTGGGAAATATTGCGCAGCGATCAGGAGAGACCCTAAACATAGACGCAAAAAACGGCCATATTCTTAACAGTAAGGAAGCTTCAAAATATTGGAGCAGGGAATACCAACCGGGTTGGGAACCGACACTTTGAAAGTTCCCCCAATTCTCTCCCAATAGCCCAAAGTTACAATGAAGTTAACCGACTTAGACCTTATTATTATAGGACTGTTTTTCCTTTTGATGCTGGCCATCGGGATATATGCCTATTTCAAAAACAGTAGCGCTGAAGATTATTTTGTGGCAGGGGGCAATTTACCCTGGTGGCTTTCCGGGATTTCCCATCACGTATCCGGCTACAGTGGTGCTGTATTCGTGGCCTACGCTGCTTTGGCATATACCCATGGTGTATCTGTATATTTTTGGTGGGCTTTGACTATTGGTACAACTATTCTTGCCAGCGCCCGGGTTTTTCCGGTGTTATGGGTGAGGTTGAGGAAACAATTTCAGATTCAATCCCCCTTGGAATTCCTGGAAAAACGCTACAATCTCCTTACCCAACAGATTATGGCCTGGAGCGGGGTATTGTTGAAGTTGATTGATATCGGGGCCAAGTGGGCAGCAATTGCCATTTTATTGAATGTTTTTACAGGAATCAGTCTCCCTGTTGGCATACTGATATCAGGAGGGATTTCATTGCTATACATTACTTTCGGTGGACTTTGGGCGGTGGTAATCACAGATTTCACCCAATTTATTGTCCAACTGTTGGCAGGTATCGTGATGTTTGTGGCTGTATTGCAATACATGGACGGGTTTGAAAGTCTATATATCATTTGGGATCAGCTTCCTCCCGAAAACAGCCAACCTTTCAATGAACCGTACGGGGCAGGTTTTGCCCTAGCCTTTCTTTTTATCAATTTCCTGTCTTACAACGGGGGTCAATGGAATTTGGCTACAAGGTATATTTCATCACCTTCCGAAGATCAAGCCACCAAAGCGGCCAGGCTTTCCGGGATTTTGTACCTGATTTGGCCTTTGATTTTATTTTTCCCAATGTGGGCAGCACCGATTTTATTACCTGATTTGCTTGACCCAAGTCAATCTTATGGGGAATTGACCCTTTTGCTTTTACCTTCTGGGTTGGTAGGATTGGTCATCGCTTCCTTATTCGCCAATACCATGTCCATGACTTCCTCCGATATCAATACCATTGCAGCTGTGATTACTAGGGATATTTTGCCTACGTTTTCAAAAAAACTCGGTCGCGGCAAATCTTCATTGGCAATCGCCAGAATTACCACATTCATTTTCACCAGCATGACCATTCTTATTGCACTCCAATATGAATATTTTGGTGGAATTCTGGGCTTGATCATCTCCTGGTTTGGTGCATTGGTAGGACCGATTGCCATCCCGATGCTTTTTGGGTTGATTCCAGCATTCAGGTCCTGCGGGCCGATAGCAGCCATTGGATCTATATTTTCAGGTTTGTTGACTTTTATTTTGACCAAAAACATTGAAATCAGTAGTTTGGCTTTACAGGTCAGTTTACCTTTGATTGTGTCGGCCATAGTGTATGCAGGTATCGGATTGATTCAAATCAAAAGGGTTCCGGAAAATGTCAAATCGCTTCTAAAATCCATAAGTCAAGAATAAAAATGGAAGTAAATGTTTTCGATTCGAGGAAGGAAATGGGTGAGGCTGCAGCAAAAGTTGTGGCGTCAAAAATCCTTGAATTACTTTCCAAAAAAGAATCCATAAGGATGGTATTTGCGGCGGCACCTTCCCAAAATGAGTTTCTGGAATCACTGGTCAATATCAAGGACATCCCATGGAACAGGATCACTGCATTTCATATGGATGAGTATCTCGGACTGCCAAAAGATCATCCTGCCCTTTTTGCTAATTTTCTCAAAAGGAAAATATTTGATCAAGTACCTTTCAGGGAAATCCACTTTATTGATGGCAACAATGATCCTGAGTCAGAAGGTCTCCGATATGCTGCCCTTATAGAAGCATCCCCGATTGATATTGTCTGTATGGGGATTGGGGAAAACGGACATATTGCTTTTAACGACCCCCCTGTAGCCTTATTCAATGATCCTGCCATTGTAAAAAAAGTAACCCTTGATACAGCATGCCGACAGCAGCAGGTAAATGATGGCTGTTTTCCCAATTTGCAGAAAGTACCTAAACATGCGCTTACCCTAACTGTTCCCGCTCTGTTGAATGCAGATTTTATTTCCTGTGTTGTTCCGGGTAAAAACAAGAAGGAAGCATTGCAAAAAGCTCTTTACGGTTTCATTGGAACTCAATGCCCTGCTTCAATTTTAAGGATTCATGGGGATTGCCATTTGTTTACAGATAAAGATGCTTACAAAGAACAAATCTTCTTAGAAAAAGAAACCATTGGAAAAGACCTATTGAGCGGCTACTATACATTGTTCAATTCCGAAAACAAACTGATTGAAACCCGTGTCAAACCGACTCCAAATGAATCGGATTCGCATCTTTTTTTCGCTCCGGGTTTGGTGGACCTGCAGGTAAATGGGGTCAATGGGGTGGATTTCAACAATGAAAATCTTTCTGTGGAGGAAATATTAAAGGCTGCTCAATATCTCCTTAGCAAGGGAGTTACTGTATTTTTCCCAACACTGATCACCAATGAAAAGAATAATATCCTACGGATACTCAAAACTTTTCGTCAGGCCGTTTATCAACACCCTTTGATTGCATCCTGTGTGGCCGGAATTCATCTGGAAGGGCCTTTTATCTCCCCAAAAGATGGGGCAAGAGGGGCACACAATCTTAAATATATTCAGTCTCCAAACTGGGAATTGATTGAAGAATTTCAGGATGCTTCGGGAGGTTTGATAAAATTGATTACTCTGGCACCTGAATTAGAAGGGGCAATGGACTTAATCAAAAAATGTCAAGAATCAGGAATTAAGGTTGCGATTGGGCATAGCCTAGCGTTGTCTGGGGAAATCACTAAGGCTGCAGAAGCCGGCGCAAGTCTTTCCACCCATTTGGGCAATGCGGTTCCTTTGATGCTTCCCCGTCATCCCAATATCCTTTGGGATCAATTGGCTCATGATGGATTGTATGCCAGCCTGATTGCAGATGGTTTTCACTTGGGGGAATCTTTTCTGAAAGTGGTTTTGAAAACCAAAGGTGAAAAAGCTTTTTTGGTCAGTGACAGCACGATGTTTTGTGGCATGGAAGCGGGAGAATACGGCACTCATATCGGTGAACAAGTGATTCTGGAACCAAATGGGAAACTGGCATTAAAACATGGAAATGGCCTTTTGGCAGGAGCAAGTAAATGTTTATTGGAAGGAGTACAATATCTAATTGACAAGAAATTGAAATCCCTTTCAGATGCCTGGAAAATGGCATCCACCATTCCTGCTGCTTATATGGATTTGGATCAAAAAAATGATGTGGTTATTTTTTCTTTGGAAGAAGGGTGTCAGATTTATGTTCAAAAAATCTTCAAGGATGGCAAAGTTGTGTTTCAGCAAAATCTTAAATAAAAACCTCCTGATTCTTGAACTTTTTATAAATGCAGTAAATACTTTTTGTCGTGAATGTATAAAATATTGTCGTTTAAATTCTTTTTTCTAAATATTTGTCATAAATTTGTCGTGAATAATTAAATTTGCGACAATGGTTAATGTATCCACAAAACGAGATCTTCTGGTTATCAAAGGGATTATAGAGAGATTCCCTTATGGTGCTTCTATTGAGGATATCCTGCATGGTGATGGGGTGGACTTGGAGCTAAGGACTTTACAGCGTCGACTCAAGACATTAAAGGAGGAGGGAGAAATTTATACCTCTGGGGGATCAAAGTCCACCAAATACCATATTTCTCATGGGCTAAGTCTTGTCATGGAAAGAGAGCAGGAAAAGCTTATCCGTCCCAAGAAAGAGGGGATTTCAATTTCCAAAGAGGGGAAGGGAATTATAGCTTACCTGTCAAAACCACTTCTGGAACGAAAAAAGGTGGGTTACAATTTAAACCTTCTGAAATCTTACAGACCAAATTTTGATGCCTACCTGACTTATGATGAAATCCATAAACTGACTGTATTGGGTCAAACCAACAATAAAAATCAACCTGCCGGGACCCATGCCAGGGAAATCCTGAACAGGTTGTTGATTGACCTTTCTTGGAACTCAAGTAGGCTGGAAGGAAATACTTATTCTTTGTTGGATACCCAAAGGTTGATTGAATTGGGTGAGTCGGCTGAGGGCAAATCCCTGGAAGAGGCGCAAATGATCATCAATCACAAGGATGCGATTGAGTTTTTGATTCAATTGGGTGAGGAAATTGACTTCAACAAGTATATCCTTTTGAATCTTCATGCATTATTGGCTGATAACCTGATGCGTGACCCTAATTCAATCGGTAGGTTGAGGTCTATTCCTGTCGGTATTTATCAATCGGCTTATACTCCGCTGTCGATTCCACAATTGATAGCGGAGCTGTTTGATCTGATTTTAGAAAAAGCAAAAGCCATCGAGAATCCCTTTGAACAGGCATTCTTTATGATGGTACACCTTCCCTATTTGCAGCCTTTTGATGATGTCAATAAAAGGACTTCCCGATTGGCTGCCAATATTCCATTGTTCAAGCATAACCTTTCACCGATTTCTTTTGTGGAAGTTCCCAATGAACTTTACACGCAAGGGATTCTCGGGGTTTATGAGTTGAATCAAATGGATCTGTTGAAGGATATCTTTATGTGGGCTTATGAGAAATCTGCCGTTCGCTATGCAGCGATTCGACAGAATGTCAGTGAGCCGGATCCTTTCAGGACCAAATATAGGGATGAAATCAAAAATCTGATTACTGAGATCATCTCGGCAAATCTGAGTCCCAAAGAAGGTTCTGAATTGATCAAATCAAAAGCAGCAAAACTTCCGAAAGAAGATCGAGACAAGTTTGCGGAATTTGTGGAAGGTGAATTACTTGCCATCCACGAAGGGAGTTTTGCAAGGTTCAGGGTTTCTCTTTCTGAGTTTAAGATATGGAAGGAGAATTGGTCGAGGAAGGTTTAATCTTTCCTTGGCCTTTTTTTTAAATGAGATTTTGACCGAAATAAAAGGATAGAATATATACCATACCTAAAGGCACGGAAAGCGACTTTAACCATTTTTTTTCTACCCATATTAAGTCCCTAAAGGGACAAAAACGCTCACTTTAATCTCTCCCCCCTCTTTTATTAAAGGGCGGTATGAAATTCCATTTCAATGTTTATTTTCCAAGTTGAAAGTTTGGATAACTATCCTCTGTCCATTTTCACTATCTCCTCCAATTTGACACTTCTTCCGCCCAACCTCTTGCTTTCATCGGCTGCTTCCATAAAGGCAAGTATTTCTAAGGTTTCTTCTGGTTGTACTGGAACAATTCCGGTTTCAAAATATTTTACAATTTCCACTAAAAGGGGTTCATATCCTGCATAAGGTCCCAAGACTATATTTCCTGATTCGGTGAATGCCATTCCTCCATAATCATGTTTGCCGGATCGTGTTCCTCTGAATGTCCCTATCCGACCATCCTTCCATGTTCCGACTACGACATCGGTATCTTTGGTACTGACCCTTACTACAGATTCACAGCCTGTTCCCATCACCGTAAATAATGTCTCTACACCATGAATGCCATACCAGAACAAATCCGGATGTGTAGGTTCCAATTCTGCCGGACTAAAGGCGCTTGCCCCCACAACTGTTTTTTTATCGATTTTATCTATTCCGGTGATATACCTTAATGACGAGGAAGAAAAAACCGGAATCTTGAATTTTTCAGCTGCCTCAAAAATCGCTATCGCATCTTTCAAGGATGCTGTCATGGGTTTATCAATAAACATACGCTTTCCGGCTTTAAAAACCTCCATTGCCTGTTCCAAATGGAGTTTACCGTCATTGGTTTCCAATAAGACCACATCAACCCTATCCATAAGTTCAGCAATGGAACTCACTATTTCAATTCCCATTTTTTTGATCTCCTCCGTATAGCCGGGAATTCTATCCATACTTGATTTGATATCCCTGCTTCCATAAGGATAGGCCGCAACCACATGGTATCCCAAATAATCCTTGGAATCTTTATGCCCGTTCAGCACTTTGGTAAAGGCTATGCTATGGGAGGTGTCAAGCCCAATAATCCCGACTTTTTTTTCCTTAGGATCATTTATTTCATCAGAAGAAAATCCGAGCGAATTCCCAAAAATCCCTAAACCGATACCGGCAATTGAGGATGTTTTTAAAAATAATCTTCTTGAATTCAGGTTTCTACTTTTCATAAGGCTGTTATTTTGATATGGAAAATTTTGAACGAATTTATTTAAATTTATGGATTAAAACCCTAATCATTATGAGACATGTAAGCGTTGGCTGGTTCGAGATTCCGGTCGAAAATATGGAAAGAGCAATAGCTTTTTACGAAGCCGTGTTTGATTGTAAATTGGATCGTCATCAAATGGGACCCATCGACATGGCATGGTTTCCTTGGGATGAAAGCAAGCAGGGTGCGGGAGGAAGTCTTGTGAAAGCTGAAGGATACTACAAACCGAGCGCTGAGGGCACCAAAATATATTTTTCATCTGAAGATGTTAGTGTAGAGCTCAGTAAAATTGAGAAAGCCGGCGGGAAGATCATTCAATCCAAAACAGAAATTGCCCCGAACATTGGATTCATGGCTCTGTTTCATGATTGTGAAGGAAATGAAATCGCCCTTCATTCAAATAAATAAGACGAATAAGCCTCAGATGACTTTTGTTTAGGGCTAATTTTACCATGCCAATAAAGAAAAAATATCAGAGGAGGCTTGGGCCAATGATCTGGAGCGGTTATTTGAATTTAATTCTCAAAAAAAAATCCCATTTAATAGGAGGTTAGTAAACAGGAAGTAAAATAACAAACGAAGCACCTTCACCATTTTTCTTTTCCAAGAGCAAAGATCCATTATGTCCGTGGGTAATGATTTCATAGCTTAAGCTAAGACCGAGTCCTGTCCCTTCTCCTGTAGGTTTGGTAGTAAAAAAGGGCTCAAAAATTTTCTCTTGATTCTCACTTGGTACTCCCGGTCCATTATCTGAAATCCTGATTCCTACCTTATCCCCGGCCATAAAAGTGGAAACCGTAACCTCAGGTTCAAATCCTACTGGGTTGTTTTTGGTTTTTTCCCAAACCGCATCAAATGCATTTCCAATAATATTGATTAGAACCTGACCAATCTCTTGGCCCGATACTTTAACTTTCTTCAAGTTTGGCTGGAAATCTTTTTTAATTGTGGTAAAAAAACCGGGATTATTGGCGCCTTTACTGTTGTAGGTTAGATCGATGTATTTTTCGACAAGATTATTGATTTCAACTATTTCAAAAGTTGATTTCCCCAAACGCGTATGCTGCATCATTGACCTTACAATTGCATCTGCTCGTTTTCCATGATTCTCGATTAAACCTGCATTGATTTTTAGGTTTTCCATCAAATAGTCGATTTCAACCTGATTATTATCCCTCATGGCTTGGGTCAATTCATCGACTAATTCACTGGAAAGTGCGGCAAAATTGTTGACAAAATTGAGCGGGTTCTTTATTTCATGTGCGATACCTGTGGCAAGTCTTCCCAAAGAAGCCATTTTCTCTGCCTGTATGAGCTGGTTTTGGGCGGACTTGAGTTCCTGATAGGCTTTCTCCAATTCCTGTATTTTTTCCAGTTCTATTGCCTTTTTTTCGTTATCTGCCTTAAGTGCCTGGGCTTGCGCTTCTGAGGCCAATGACTTGGCTATTGCAGCTTCTGCTTGGAGTTCGGCTTCCCGTAATTTGGCAATTTCCCGTTCTTTTCTTAAGACCCGTTTCCTTTGGATTCTGTCTAAATAAAAAATAACCATACCGAAAATGAATAATACGATCAAAAATGCCCACCAACGGAGCCACCATATAGGCTTCACCCAAAAGGTATATGTCATGGGCTCCGAGGATTCCACGCCGCTGTCATTGATGGCCATCACCTCTAGTGTATATGATTTGGACCAAAAGAAAGCAGGCAAATTAGTATATCTCAGTCTCTTTTGGTTTGTTTCGGGAGACCAATCATCATCATAACCAACAAGTCTGGTTTTGTATTTTACCCCTGAAATATTTGAAAAACTAAGGGCGGAGTATTCAAATATTGCTTCATTACGGCCTTCGGTTCTGTATGATATCAAGGCGGAGGTTAGCACCACTACAGGTGGAACATTATTTTTTCTATCTAACCGTGGGTTATAAATTGATAGGCCATTGGAGGTTCCATAATAAACAAGTCCCTCATCATTTACTTTCACAGAACCATAAAGCCAAACCTCATTTGCAATCAATCCATCCTGTTTGGTCACTTGGTTGAGAACTTTCCCACTTTCCATATCAACTTCTGCAAGGCCGCTATTAGTACCTATCCAGAGATTTTGAGTATTAGGCGCCACTGCAAAACTAACCGCATTGTTGGCAGGCAATCCATTTTCTTTGGTGATATGATCCAAAATGGCACCTGCGTTTTGATCAAGTAGCAGTAGGCCTTCTTGAGTTCCAACCCACATTTTACCGTTTTTCCACAATAATTTTTCAATGTGATTTGTTGGAGCACCATTTTGGGTTGACCAGAACTGCTCAAAAAGTTTAGACTCATCTGCAAAATCAGCATCTTTAGAAAGAGATGCTAATGTTATTTTTTTAATACTTCTGTAAATTCCTTTATCCACAGTACCAACCCAAAGGTGTCCATTTCCATCAAAAGCTATCGATTTATTTAATACAGGAGGAAGCCCCGATTCAATTCCAAAGACATATATTTTCCCTGAGACAATTCCGACTATACTCCTTAATCCAGCAAACCAAATGGAGCTTATATCTTCTACCTCAGTGGACCCCTTAATGACCAATTTTTCAGAAGCAATAATGGGGGGACTGTTGGGGATAGTAAATAGGATTCCTGTTTTCCCATTTATAGTGATAGTTTTGAGTTCAACTGCATCTTTTAGAACCAGTTTCGGATCAAATACCAACCCATTCAACCCTTGGGTGGTGGCTATCCAAATCCTTCCTTCGAGATCCAATTCGAGACCATTTACCCAATCTCCTGTTAGACCATTTGCCTGGGTAATATAGGTGGAACTCCCGTCTTCGGAGATACAAGAGACACCCCCCTCGGTTCCAACCAAAACCCGAAAAGGGTAAGAACTGGCAGGAACCGTAAGTATAGAGTTTACTTTAGCAGAAGGTAAAATGGGCTTTTCTCCAGCTATAGAACGGGTGCTAAAATTTTCAAAAGCATTGAAATTAAACCTCAACTTTGAAATCCCTCCCGATTGGGCAATCCATACGTTTCCTTCCCTGTCTTTGCTTACATTAAAAACATTATCGCTCAATAACCCATTTGATCGGGTGAAAAGACCGATTATTTCCCCGGATTGATCATTGAATCTGATAATCCCATTGACTCCGCTTACTGCCCATACACTACCTTCAGTCACAGTTGCAAGACTGGCAATATTGGATTGCTTTAATTGAGCAATTTTTATAGGTTCGCTTAATTCACTTTGGAAAAGAAGGACTTCTCCATTTTGCCTATAAGCCCAAATTTTCCCTTTCTCATCTTCCAGAATGGAAGCAAAATTTTGATCTTCAGAGTTTTTGCCGGAAGAATAAATCAATTGGATTTTATTGCCTGATATTCGGACAAGTTGGCCTCCACCTATCCCCGCCAATATTCCTCCCTTTCCTGAAAAAACTGTGGTAATCTGCTGAGGCGTATTGCCTTTCTTTTCGATATTTAATGTATCTACTTCCAGATTTCTTTTTTCATTGATCAGGTATTTTAAAAACCCTTTCCCTACAGTACCGACCCAAACAATCCCACTGCTATCTACCGCTATTTGATTGAGATTGACGATTTCGGAGTAGAGGGATTTACCCTCATATTCTGAGGTAAAAGATAACCTCCGCCCGTTTTTATAGTTAGATACGGGCTCTTTTGATACCACCAACCCAGAATTGGATGTTACCCACAGATAGCCTAATTTATCTTCTACCACCTGCCAAACCCCAAGGTCTTTGACACCATCCTTTTGCCCATACAGATCCTTTTTGGTTCCATCATAACGAACCAAACCAGATGAATGAATTGCCATCCAAATGAATCCCTCACTGTCTTGAAAAACATTTGTAGCCATTGCTGACGGCAATGGATTCAATTCATTGTCAGGGGTATAATGAACAAAGGGCAGCTCTTGGGCTGCCACTTTGAAACTATACATGAATAAAAAAGAAATGGCTAGAGAAAAACGGAGATTCATCGAATGAATATAATCAATTACATTAATTAATTCCTGATTCCTCCGGTTCCATTAAATGCGCGAAGTGTATTTGTGGTGTCAACCAACCTTGAATTCATTGTTCTTGAACCTTTACCTGTGATATTTGATTTTCTGTCATTGGGGTTTTCTGAACAAATACCAAGCTCTTCACATCCGATGGCTTCAGAATGAATCAATAATGCTTGATTATAATTATCCCATAATATTAGATCTCCATTATTATCTTTAAGCGCTCCTCTTTGGCTGACTACGTTCAATTCAGCAGTAAGCAATTCTTTAAGGAACAATTCTATGTCAGACTTGCCTGTTGGTTCCAAAATTTCTAATGCTGTTTTGATTTTTCTGCTCCCAAATTGAAAAGGTTCATTCAACAAGAGTTTCTCAATTTGCTTGAGAAATTCTAAAATTTCAGCCTCAGTATAATCACCTTTTGATGTTCCACAATATTTTAACTGATCAACCCAAAAATCAGCACATTCAGCGGTTCCTTCTACAATTCCTTCTTCCAATTCACGAGTCATTTTTTCTGAATCTATTTCGAATCCAAAATTGATGCAGGACCCATCTGTCTCATCAGTACAAAAGTGCACGCTCGATGGGGTCGTTGATTTATAACTCAGGTTGAGCAATTCGTCTGTGGTTTCGACATTGTATTCACCTTCCAAAACTTGGAAAGAAAAAGAACCATCTTCAAGGGTCATTACTGATCCTAAAATTTTATTTGTTTTTTTGTCCCTCAAAAATATTTCAGTTTCAGGAATTCCTGATTCAGAGTTTTGTTTGATTCCGTCTGCATTGGCATCAATAAAAATGCTTCCACAAATATCTGTCACGCCTTCGCAAGGTCCCATTATTTTACATTTTTCTCTTTTGCCATTCCTGGTGATGCTGCTTTCGATAACCCCAAGAGGCACATCGCCAAGGAAAGTCATTGAAAAGCTCTTACTTTCATCTTTTCCGATTGTTAAACTCCAAGTGATCCCTTTTGAATCCAATTTAGAAGATTGGAGCGGTTCCCAAGAGGTAGGAATTCCGGCACATGAAGGTACCTGGAGAAAAAATTTCTCTAAATCAGAAGATTTTCCGATGCCGCTTACTTTATAGTGGAATGTGGTACTTGTGACTCCATCTATTTTTTCCACATTTCTTCCCACAAATTCCACATCATAGTTATTGATCCTAGCCTTTTCAAATTCTCCAAGCTGATCTGTGAAGTATCCTGGAAGTTCGGCTCTGAAATCCTCGACATTTACTTTTCTGAATTCCGCATCAATTTTTTCAGTAACCACCTCTTGATTAGTAAATTGACAGCTTGCCAAGAATAAAATTGAAATGAATAAAAGGAGCGATGAATTAAGGGATTTTTTCATAATTTATGTTTCGAATTGGTCAAAAATCAAGAATTTCAATTAAGTAGACTAAAAGAATGAGTATCTTTTTTTACTTAATTTATCAAATAATTACATCCAAATGTCTTAGTAAAAAACTCTCTAAGAAAACAATTAAAAGCTTATGAATAACACTTTTGTCAGGATGTAATTCAATTTTTTTGGGAAATTACATATTTTTTATGAAAAAATAGCAAAAACCCTAACCTAAATATTGTAAAAAGTACTTATCAAAAAATTTAATTTGCATTTAAAAATAAATCGTTGATTTATTACAATTTAAAAATTATAAAATTTAATTATTATAATAAATAACAAAATTTTTATAATAATTCTAAATAACTATAAAGTGCATAAATATTCTGTTTCCAATAACTTTTAGTAACAAAATATGAACTGATCAGATGGATCAGTTCCGATAAATACCCTGGTCGAAATTAAATCTCAGTTCATTAAATCCTCTATTTCTTCAGCGACTATGGGGATATTCCTCATCAGATCAAAATACCCTTCTTCCAAAATAACGATGTTATTTTCCAACCGAATCCCGAGGTTTTCCTTTGGTATATAAATCCCCGGCTCAACTGTAAAAACCATTCCCGGTGTGATGGGTTCATGCATAGTCCCTACATCATGGACATCCAAGCCCAAGTGGTGTGAGGTGCCGTGCATAAAATATTTTTTGTAGGCCGGCGTCTTGGGATCCTGATTTTTGATGTCAGTTTGGTCTATCAAGCCCAGTTCAAGCAATTCTGACTGCATCATCAAACCCACCTCTTTGTGATAATCCTGTATATTGATTCCTGGCCGTAAAATATTCATGGCGCCTCTTTTAACCCGCAATACGGCATTATATACTTCCCTTTGTCTTTTTGTAAACCTCCCATTAACTGGAATGGTCCTGGTCATATCTGCATTATAATTCCCATATTCTGCCCCGACATCCATAAGAATCAAATCCCCATCTTTACAGAGCTCCTTGTTTTCAATATAATGCAGCACGCAGGCATTGGCCCCACAGGCAATGATGGGTTCATAGGCAAAACCCCTACTGCGATTACGGATAAACTCATGGATATACTCGGCTTCGATCTCAAATTCAGTTACCCCAGGCTTAACAAAAGAAAGTATCCTTCTAAAGCCTTTTTCTGTAATATTACAGGCGATTTGCATCTGATCAATTTCTTCTTTTTCCTTTACAGCCCTTAATGCATGCATGATTGGCGCTACACGATGGTAGTGGTGCAGGGGATATCTTTCCTTACAGGATTTTATAAAACGGGCATCTCTGGTTTCCACCACCACAGCGGCACGAAGATGCTCATTGGTATTGAGAAAGACATTTTCGCTTAAGGCCATCAAAGTATTCAGGACACTTTCAAAATTGGAAACCCATTGGATATTCTGAACACCTGAAGTGGCCAAAGCTTCCTCTTTGGTATATTTATGGCCTTCCCAAATGGCAATATGCTCGTTGGTTTCACGCAAAAACAGCACTTCTCTCATATTAGGATCAGGAAAATCAGGGCATAAAACCAATACTGATTCCTCTTGGTCAATCCCGGTGAGGTAAAAAATATCATTATTCTGTCGGAAACGAACTGTTCCATCTGCGTTGGTTGGCAAAATATCATTGGAATGAAAAACTGCCAATGATTTTGGGAGAAGTCTTTCTTTTAATTTTTGACGGTTTTTGATATAAAAGTTCTGCGACAAAGGTGTGTATTTCATAATGAGTCCTGATATTTGGTATTTGAGAAGTATGAAAATAGCATAATAGATATTGAACCAAAAATACCATTTATCAATTGGGTAAAAAAACACATCAATAAGTCTTTTATTTTTGTACTTTGAGGCAAGGAAAAATCAAGCATGCAATATAATTTAAAGGAACTTCCCAATGGGATCCGAATAGTACATCAGGAAGTCACCCATACCCGAATGGTACATTGTGGTTTTGTACTCAATATTGGAAGTAGAGACGAATCCAAAGAACAGGAAGGACTGGCCCATTTCTGGGAACACATGGCCTTCAAAGGGACCAAAAAAAGAAAAGCCTATCACATTATCAACCGATTGGAATCCCTTGGCGGTGAGTTGAACGCCTACACCACCAAGGAAAAAATCTGTTTTTATTCAAGTACCCTGAAGGAACACTTCCCAAAAGCTGCCGAGCTTTTATGTGATATTACTTTCAACAGTACATTCCCAAAAAAACAGATCGACAAAGAGAGACAAGTCATATTGGAGGAAATGGCCATGTACCGTGATTCACCTGATGATTCTATTCAGGATGATTTTGATGAGATGATTTTTGAAGGACATGCTTTGGGTAGAAATATTCTGGGAAATGAACTTACAGTAGCCAACTTCAGTCAGGAGGACTTTTTTGAGTTTATTTCTTCCCGGCTTGATACCACGCAGATAGTCTTCTCAGTAATCGGAAATATATCTTTCAAAAAAGTGCTGCAGCAGGTTGAACCCTTTCTAACTGAAATCCCGATGAAAAGAAGTCTTTATATCAGGGGCAGTTTCACAAATTACCAACCAAAAATTAAATTTGTAGAAAAGGAAATAACGCAGGCGCATTGTGCCATAGGAAAACCTGCATTTTCCATGTATGATAGCAGAAGGTTTCAACTGTACCTACTCAATAATATCCTTGGTGGCCCAAGTATGAATTCCCGTTTAAATCTTTCCTTAAGGGAAAAACATGGCTATGTCTATAGTGTAGAATCCCATTATCAAGCTTATTCAGATACAGGTTTTGTAGGCGTATATTTTGGTACTGAACCGAAGACTGCAAACCGCGCTAAGAAAGTAGTGCTGAAAGAAATGGAAAAGTTGAGGCTTAAAAAATTGGGAACCATGCAACTTCATATGGCCAAAGAACAGGCCATTGGACAAATGGCGATGGCAGAAGAAAATTATGCGGCATTGATGTTGGTTTTTGGTAAAAACTTGCTGGATAAGGGAAAAATTGACTCCTTGGATACTATCTTTGGCATCATTAGGGAAACGACCGCAGAAGATTTGCTGGATATTGCCAATGAGGTCTATAGCCCTGACCAATTGAGTTACCTGAATTATATACCTGCCTGAAAATGGATTTTATCTCACCCGAACTATTAGCATATTGTGAAGACCACAGCAGTAGTGAAGATGAATTGCTCCGTCATATTACCCGGGAAACCCATGCAAAGGTATTGATGCCAAGGATGCTGTCCGGTCATTTACAGGGAAAGACCTTGGAATTGCTGGTTAAAATATTGAATCCCCAAGTAATCTTGGAAATCGGGACATTTACAGGTTATTCCGGAATCTGTATGGCTAGGGGACTACAGGAAAATGGCAGGCTTATCACTTTGGATATCAATGAAGAATTGGAAGATATGGTCAGGGAATTTTTTGAAAAGTCAGGATTGGCCTTCAAAATAGATTACCGAATCGGAAACGCCATGGATATCATTCCTTCCATTGATGAGAAATTTGACATGGTCTTTATTGATGCAGACAAGGCAAACTATATCAATTATTACAACCTTGTCGTTGAAAAAATGAATCAAGGTGGCATCATATTGGCAGACAATGTATTGTGGTCCGGAAAAGTGATTACCGAAGAAGGGAAAAAGATTGATAAAGACACTCAGATCATAATGGATTACAATAAAATGGTACAGAATGATCCCCGTGTTGAAAATGTACTTCTTCCTATCAGAGATGGATTAATGCTGGCAAGAAAACTATGAGCATGAATAATTTAAAAACCTTCAAAAGAAACTTACTGATTTGTTTTACTTTTTTGATGGGCCCCATGGCCATAGCCCAAATCCCACAAGTCCCCAATGAACTCCGTTTTGCAGATCTGACCATCAAAATCAATGAACAGGCGAGAAGAGAAATCCAAAGTGATGTGGATGCCCTTTACCGTAGCCCTACCTATTTCCAGGCAAAAGCCGAAAGGGTAAATCTTTATTTGCCCTTAGTGGAGCAGGAATTGAGAGATGCCGGAGTACCCACTGATTTCAAATATCTGGTCATACAGGAAAGCAGTTTGATCCCTGATGCAGTTTCCACCTCAAACGCGGTAGGGTTCTGGCAGTTCAAACAAGGAACTGCAGAAGAAGTAAATTTAAGAGTGGACAATCAAGTTGATGACAGAAAAAACATAGTAGCCTCCACCCAAGGTGCAGCAAGATATCTGAAAAAAAATAATGCCCAGTTTGACAATTGGATGTGTGCTTTGGTAGCCTATCAAATGGGATTGGGCGGAGCTAGAGGATATTTTGGCACCCAGTACAACGGAAAGAAAGTTGTCGAAATAGACAGAAATTCACATTGGTATTTCAAGAAATTCCTGGCCCACAAGGTAGCCTTCGAAGGTCCTACAGTGATGTTGGCAAGCAATTCAGGATATTTGGAAGAAATCCGGGTCCAAGGCCCTACAACCTTGAAAGCCCTTGCGCCAAGGCTGGGCGTTACAGAAGCCCATTTAAAAGAATACAACAAATGGACAGCCAAAGGCAATATACCCGATGACAGGCCTTACTCTATTGTATATTTGAGGGAAGGAACACCACAGGCAAGACCTGCAATTGCCCAAACCCAGCCTGTACCCCAACCTGCTTCAACAACTGTCAGTGTAGTCAGTAATACCGCTTATCCCAAAGTCACCGGCAACCAAACAAACGCTACCCAACCCAATCAGATCAAGGTCAACAACATTGATGGGATTAAAGCTGCCAATACCACAACGCAGGAAAAATTCACGGAACAGATCGGTATAAAAGAAAATAAATTCAGAAGGATCAATGATCTGGATAAAAATGAAAAGATAGAGGCCGGACAATATTATTATACCAAAGCAAAGAAAACCAGAGCGGAAGAAGAACAACATGTGGTTCTTCCAGGAGAAACACTTTGGTCTATTTCCCAAATGTACGGAATCAAATTATCAGCTTTAAAAGCAAAAAACAGGATCAATAATGATAATGACTTGAAAGCAGGAATGATGTTGAATTTGAGAGAACATCTCAAAAGGGGTGAAGAAATTCCTATCGTACCTGCTTCTGAGTTCAAAAAAGTAATCGCTTACAACAATCAGCAGACAACATCCTCTAGTTCACCAAGGGTTAATCCATCCCAACCTCAACAAAACCCAACCCCACCTTCTTCAAGTTCAAAAGCGATCATTCATACTGTGGTTCAAGGAGAAAATCTCTTTCGAATCAGCCAAAAATACGGGGTAACTGTGGATGACATCAAAAAATGGAACAGGTTACCTAACAACGATATAAAGATTGGCCAAAAGTTGACAATAAATAAACCCTGATCTTTATTTTTGAACTTTGGTTCTTTAAAATTAATATGTCAAAAAAACATATCCTTTTACTTCTTCTTTTTTTTTCTTCTTTAGCTTCTTTAAAAGCCCAAGATGAATTATTACTCGCCGATACCTTACTGATCAGTGGCGATACTATCATCATGCTTGGAGATTCCATTATAATTAAACAAAAAGTAAAGCCTGTTTATTGGAATAAGGGAGGTAATTTTAACTTCAGTCTACAACAAGTCCATCTTTCCAACTGGAATGCGGGCGGAGCGAGTAACCTTGCATTGACAACAGGCCTGAACCTGTTTGCCAATTTCAGTAAAAATGAGATAATCTGGGATACTAAATTAACGGTTAATTTGGGTTTTAACAGGCAAGCTGATAGGAGATTCCCATTGCGAAAAACGAATGATAACTTTTTTTTTATAACCAAATATGGTAGAGAGTTGACGAAAATTTGGTTTTTATCCACTCAATTGGATGCGAGAACCCAATTATTGGCAGGATATAGATATTTTAGACCTTCTGGTGCTGAAGAAGATGAAAGAACAAAACTTTCTGATTTTTTGGCACCCGCTTACATTCAATCTTCGACAGGTCTGAATTATCGTAAGGAATATGAAAATAAAGATAGGATTTCAATCATCGGATCACCATTTACAGGTCGTTTCACAGTAGTATTGGATGATTCTCTCAGTCGAGCGGGGGCCTTTGGGGTAGTACCCGGAGAAATAGTCCGGGTAGAAGCAGGAATTTCAGTAAGTTCCACTACAGATATTCAATTGATTGAAAATGTAAGATGGAGGGCGGATTTAAACCTTTTCTCCAATTTTGAAAGGCTAGGAAATCTAGTTGTCAATTTCAATTCAATCATTTCCCTGAGAGTCAATAAATATATTACCACTAGAATAGAAACTATATTAATATACGATGAAAGTGTCCTGATACAACAGGAATCAGGACCACCCAAACAGGCCGTGCAGTTTCAAAACATGATTAACTTTGGAATTGGTCTGGACTTTTAAAAATCAGTCTCAAGTCCGAATCTCTTTTTCAATTCTGCCAGGGCTGGCGATTTTTCCAAAAGATAATGAAGCTTGTCAGTACTCGTATAGAGTTTCTTCTTACTACTTTCGTCATCTTCTTTTATTTCAGATTCGAGATGAATGCTATAGTTGTTCAGCTTCCTTCTAAGAATCCCCAATATGTCATTCTTGATTTTTAAAAAAATATCCTGCTGTATTTCTCCATTGAGGTGATAGGTAATGGTTTCTCCTTCCAAAATAAACGACTGTTTCAAAACAGTCACCTCTAGGGTTTTGTGTTGGGATTTGAGGTCTTCAATTATTTCCTGAATGACACTTTTCAGTTTATCATAATCAAAAATTTCCGCCAATTGTGAGATATTCTCTTCGCTGCGCTCTTTGGACTCCTTTTCATCCAAATCAATCTGAAGGGCCTTCTCGCCAAAAGATTTTTTTGCGGCATGAATACTGGTAGGGATAGAAAGGGTCCGCTGAACTTCTGTTTTCTTGGGAGCAAAGGGATTTTTTTCTTTAAAAAGAGAATTTGAAACACTGCTTTTTTCGACAGTAGGTTCGGGCTCAATCAGTTTTTTTTTTTTGATTCTTCTTGCGCCAAAGCGGCCAAGGAAATGGCTTGGGGCAATTTAGCCATTTTCATTAAAGCCAATTCTACATGAAGCCTTTGGTTTTTGCTGGTTTTATAATGTATATCACATTGGCTGCAGATATTCAGGGCAGACAGCAAAAACGAAATAGCGGCTTGCTGCGATTGTTGTAGGTATCTTTCTTTAGCGGAATCAGAAACCTGTATCAACTCAATGGTCGATTGATCTTTACATACCATCAAATCCCTCAAATGTTCCATCAAGCCGGAAATAAAATTGTGACCATCAAATCCTTTTTTGAGAATTTCATCAAAAATCAGCAAAGCTTCAGAAATACTGCCTGAAAGTAAGGCATCAAGGACTTTAAAATAGTAGTCATAGTCAAGGATATGCAGGTTGCTGATAGTTTCCTGATAGGTCACTCTTTTCCCGGCTGAATAGGTCACTATCAAATCAAAAATGGACAGCGCATCTCTCAATGCCCCATCTGCCTTAGTAGCAATCAATCTCAAAGCCTCCTCTTCTGCTTCTATTTTTTCCTCCGTAGCGATATATTTAAGATGATGTGTAATATCGGTAATCTGAATTCTGTTGAAGTCAAATATCTGACATCTCGAAAGAATGGTAGGGATGATTTTATATTTTTCAGTGGTTGCCAAAATAAATATGGCATACTTAGGCGGTTCTTCCAAAGTTTTCAAAAAGGCATTGAATGCCTGATTCGAAAGCATGTGAACTTCATCTATGATATAGATTTTATATTGTCCCTGCTGCGGGGCATACCTGACCTGTTCTACCAGGTTTCTGATATCATCCACGGAATTGTTGGATGCTGCATCGAGTTCATGGACATTGAAGGAGGCATTGTTATTGAAAGCTTTGCAGGAATCACATTCATTGCAGGCCTCATAATCAGCTGTGAGATTTTGACAATTGATGGTCTTGGCCAAAATTCTCGCACAAGTTGTTTTCCCCACTCCACGTGGACCGCAAAAAAGGAAAGCCTGGGCCAAATGGTTGTTTTTGATGGCGTTTTTCAGGGTGGTGGTAATATGCCCCTGACCTACGACACTTTTAAAATTGGAAGGCCTATATTTTCTAGCTGAAACAACAAAATTTTCCATCAGCGCAAGATATAAAATTATTGGAAACCTGACTCAGAAGATACCCATACAAGGAAGAAAATTTTTATTAAATCATTCATTACTAGCTGAATTAAAAATCAAAAGAAATCCCGGTCTTGAAAGCAAATATAAACTTAGTGATTGGGACAATAGGTTTGTCTTCATAAGAAAAATCAAAAGTATTCGTAAATGAGAACCTATCCGAAATCTTGGTGTTGAGGTTGAAGTTGCCGTTAATCCTATTTCTGAAAGCCTGAATAGACTGGTCATACCCAACTTGGTAATAATTGACCATATTGAAATCGACGTATTCATTGACAGTTAATCGGAATGAGAAATAATTTGAACTTTTGAAAAAATCCACATTGACGGATTCTTCAGTAAAAGGATGCTGCCAAGTTTCATTTTCATAAAGCCCCCCCAAACCAAGAATCAAAGTCAGTCGATCGCTTTCTAATACTCTTGTCCTGAAAGTCCCTCCTGCTATCCATCTTGGTGACAAGCCCCGGAAATTATCAAAAGAATATTGCACGAAGGTTTCAATGTTATTTTTTTCCTCAAAATTAAAAACCGTACGCCCATGAATCAGACCGAAATTCAGAAAGTCGGAATCATTTATTCGGAGGTAATCAAAGTTAGAAACAAAAATATATGCATGTTTTCCAGGATGATACATGGTATTGATATCCCATTTGTAGCCAAAAAGATTGACAGGGGCATCAGCAGCTGCGCTCCTGTTATATACATTGAGCCCAGCCGTTGCTTTGGCTACAAATACCTTCGAAGAATCACCTTTCAGCCGGTATCTTTCAATATTTAGTATTTGGGAGTAGGAAGGAAAGGAGATGGAAAACAATACAATGAAAATAATCTTTCTCAAAACAGATTTTATTAATAAGCCACAAAGGTTTCAATTTTTGAATCGGATTGCAAGGATATTGGCAGGTTGTCGGATTTTGTCATTTCGAGTGGAGAAAATTGGCATATACAGAAAGGGTAATGACATCAAGATGGGCGTCATCCTGAGGTACGAAGGATCTCCATCGGTCCTATTTATGATTATATTAACCGTTTTCTGATCCCCATGAGATGCTTCTCTACGTTCAGCATGACGGCTGCTCCGATGATGATGTCATTGGTAAGTAAGAGAGAAATCTATTAACCTTGAAGAGAGAAGACTTCTCCTGAAGTCGAAGTGACAAGGCAAAGTTTTATTATAAATTCAATGCTATTTGTAGTATTAGACACCCGATTTCAAATTTTGTCGTTGGTAGACACCTGGAATCTCTTGATGCTCCCGAAAGAATTCTCCAGGCTTTGGTTCTTTTGTCTTAAGTCTTGTGTCTTGTGTCTCATATCTCATATATACCATCTAACATTGAACCATTTTTCCCCTATATTTGTCTCCCATTTAGAAACAATGGGGCTGACCGGTTTTGACAGTAGGTGTAAGGACTGGGCTCGCATGCAGGCCGGAGTATGTACGGCCTTGAATAATTCATACGACTATAACTGGCGAAACTTCTTACGCCATGGCTGCCTAATCTGTCCCTCAGGGGAATAGATAATGCTTAAAGGGTTGAGATTCGATAGATTCTCCCCGGCCACATCCCGCAACCCGCCGCTCTTTCCGGGTTGATTCTGGGGTGTCGAAATGATAGAGCCGCTCCCTGTGAGGCTACTAAGCAGGGCTAAGACAAGTGGCTAAGTCAAGTATAGGTGTGTCATCCAGCAGTACTTGATCGAAAACCCAACAGGTGACTAAGCATGTAGACGGTACGGTGTTTCCCTATCTGGACGAGGGTTCGAATCCCTCCAGCTCCACTTAAAAATCCCCCCTCCCCCAAAACTCAAAGAGTTTTGGGGGAGGGGGGATTTTTGTTTTGTATTCAATAAAATATAATTCTAACCCAACTTAAATTTCCCGCTTGGCGTAGCCAAACAATGAATGCTAGGACTGGGTGTAGGTACTATCTTTAAAATCAAGATTATTTTAATTTTTTTTACCTTTACGATACCGGAGAGGAAGCATACAGTGATCGTTCACTTGGATGTTTACCTTGTGTAGTGCCGACTTGATCGGCACTATTTTTTTCAGCTTTTTCAAAGCTGACCGGAGAGGGAAGCTCCAGCTCCTGTTCTTTGGATATTTCGGGTTGATAATCCTCAATAAACGGCATATTGTTTTTCCATAATGCATAGATGGTAGTTAGGATTTTCTTTTGGACAGCCACATAGCTTTTCATTTTCAAGCCATGCTTTTCGAAAGTGCGGTTGAATAAGTTGTAGAAAGGTTTGACCTGATAGGTTATTGTCTGGAATGCCGGCATGAACATCGCGCGCCTTATCCTTGAGTTTCCTTTTTTTGAGATCCTGGTTTTTCCGTTGGTTTTTCCGGATTGGTTTTCGACGACATCATATCCGCAATAGCTTACCAGCTGTTTGTTGTTTTCAAAAAGTTCAAAGCCGTTGGTTTCGGCCAAAACTATTGCCGCTGTAAGGATACCCACTCCTTTGATCGAACAGATATTCCCGACCTTGCCCCATACTTCTGCCTTGGATTGGAGGTGGTTTTTGATTGTGGATTCAAGCTGTTCTAGCTGTTTATCGATCAGTTTGATCATGTTTTCCAACTGCTTTTCAACTGCCTTGGAAGAATACATGCCGTTTTTAATGGCATGGAGCTGATTTCTTGAAGCTGTCTTTTGTTCCTGCAGGCTCTGGTGATGCCTGGTCAGGGAACGGAGTTCATAGAAAAACCTGCCAAACGGCGACCAGGGAGACAGGCATTGCTCGGCTCCCATCTGAGCCAATCCCCGGGCATCGATCGTGTCGTTTTTAGATTTATTTCCAAGTGAGCGAAGATAGTTTTTCGCCTTGGTAGGCAAAACCACAGATACAGAATAGCCCTTTTCAAACAGGTACAAAGCACAGGTTTCATGGTAATTCCCCGTAGCTTCCATACAGATTACCAAAGGGACGTTTTCATCCTTTCGGTTTTTTTTGATCCAAGAATCCATCGATTTAAAACCGGTTTTTGAATTTGGGAAAGTCTGGGTGGATTTCACCGTTACTTTTTGACCTTTATCTATGGAAGATAAGCAGCCATTGATAGATTTACTAGAAACATCCAGTCCGACAGAATATTTTAACATAGGATAGAAGGTTTATAAAAACAGTATCCCCTCTTGTTCTTAACTCATCGTTATGGAGCATTGAAGGAGTTCTTCATGCCTGGGTACTATTCAGATTCGAAGAGGAAAAAATAAAGGTGTGATCCCTACACCGCAGTATCAGCATTGCTGTACTTAATTTGCAAATCAGGCTACACCTTTATTCTGTTTTTTGGTTCAGTTTAAAGATATGAATTTGCAATTACACCCTCTTATATATTCCAATTTGCAATTGGACAATTCAACCAAAAACTCTAACGAAAGGCAATTCTTGGCAATTTGAATTACAAATTCAACATGATAGAAAAGCGTAGTTACAAACTACGCTTAGAGGTTACGCCATTCTACTCCTAGTGGGGATTAAAGAAAAGTGACACTTCCTAGACATTGCTTGACATTTTATGGTTTTGGATTCGGGTAAAAACCTTCGATACGCCGCGACGCATCAAAGGTTGGCTCTTGCTTCACCTCTCGGTTCCCAGCTCTAAAATCTCGCTTCTCGATACCACCCTCATCCTTCTACCTTCATCCCTTCCTAATATCCCTTTATCAACCCCCCATCCACAGCCAATGACTGCCCTGTGATATAGCTTGCACGTTCACTCAATAAAAACACAGCCGCTGCGGCAAATTCTTCAACCTTGCCAAAACGTTTCATGGGAACGGAATCTTTTAATTTATCCACATTTGGATTGCCTTCCAGCAATTGGTTTAGCCTATCTGTCATGGTGTAGCCGGGCATAATGTTGTTTACTGTAATGCCCAAAGGGGCCAACTCGTTGGAAAGACTTTTGACCAGACCAAGTAAAGCTGTGCGCACTGCATTGGAGGAAATCAAGTTGTCAACAGGCTGCTTGACTGAAACAGAAGTAATGGCCAAGATTCTTCCAAACGCCTTATCTTTCATACCCGGAAGTACCATCTGTATGAAATCGACTGCAGACAAAAACATGGATTCATAAAACCTCTTCCAATCTTCCAATCCAAAATCTCCAAAACTACCTGCATCAGGACCGCCTGTATTGGTGACCAAAATATCAATCACGCCAAAAGCAGCATTGACCTTTTCAAAAAAACGCCTTCTATCCCCTGCATCCATGATATTGCATGTTCCAGAGATTATTCTGCCGGAAGCAAATTTTTCTAATTCCTTTTTTGTGGCCTCCAAAGTATTCTTATCCCTACCACAAATAGCCACATTAGCACCCTCCTGGGCAAGTGCTACAGCTACACTTTTCCCAAGTCCCTTGGATGAAGCCAATACTATCGCATTCTTCCCTTTTAATCCTAAGTCCATGTTTATCTATTTTAGCCATTTCAAGATTTTAACCCTATCAAATATTTTTTGAGAATTGCCAGGGGAAGATCTGAAAGTGATGATCAATGTTAACAAACATAACAATATATAATTTCCCTATCCTCAAATCAAATGGATCTTTCTTTTTGAATTAGAAATAAAAAAGCACCTGAAAAGATGGATACTTTCCAGATGCTTAAAATAAAAAAACTACATCTAACTAGAACAACAATGCACTTTTAAATCCAGTGACCATTTTTTGACTGAAACTGCGGTTTACTTCCATTATAGCTTCAGGACGAATAGAAATAAAAGATGTTCTTTCTATGATAACATCCCAAGCTTTATCTTTTGCTTCTCTTTCACTACCTGCGAGGGTTTTGATTTGGAACTCAATTCCGTTGATTTCCAATTTGATTACATATTTCATCATTTTCAAACAAGTTTAAATTTGTTACTTAAAAATTTTCACTATTAACATTATCAGCGAGATAGCTGAACCGAGATCACTAATTATTGTCTCATACAACAATTATTACGATTCAAATTACATTTTTTTATATTTAAAAAACAAATAATTTTTAATATTTATTTTAAAAAAACTTTCGATTAAAAATTCCCATGGCTTAAAAACGCTTTTTGAGCTATCTTATAAAGATTTGTAGGCAAAAAAAATCCCGATCAAAACTTATCGATAAGATAAATATTGATCGGGATTAAGGGAAAGGGGAATACGCTTTATTTAGAAGGGAATATCTTTTTATAGAACAATGGCTTGAAATCGGAATACAGAACAATAAGAGAAATAATAATCCCATTGAAATTCTCTGGGATTCAACCGTCTATTTGATCACCTTGGCAATTCATTCCGGAATATTTTCAGCCTGTGAAATAGGAATCCAATTCGGACATCATCAATTCCTTTTCTTTCAGGTCCTTGATTACTTTACCTTTTTCCAACAAGACTATTCTGTCACAGATTTCAGTAACATGGTTGAGGTCATGGGAAGAAATCAAAAAAGTAACCTGAGACCTCTCTTTTTCATGAAGTATCAACTTCTTCAATCTTATTTGAGAACTTGGATCAAGGTTTTCAAAAGGTTCGTCAAGCAGCACGACTTCAGGATTGCCCATCAATGCCGCGGCTATCCCCACTTTTTTCAGATTTCCTTTAGATAAGTCTCTGATATATTTCTTTTTGCCCAATATTTCATCATTGAAAAGGTCTTTGAAATTTTCAAGATGCAATCTTAAATCTTCTTCTGAAAGCCGGTAAATTTTTCTCAGTGTCTCAAAATATTCATCGGGAGTAAGATACGACAACAGCATATGTTCATCAAGGTAAGCGCCTACCCTAGACTTCCATTCCTCGGTTTTGCTGACATTTTGGCCGTCAATCAAGACTTCACCGGAAGTAGCCCTTACCAAATCCAACATGATTCTGAAAAGGGTGGTTTTACCGGCTCCATTATTTCCTACCAGACCAAAGCATTCAGATTTGGGAATTTCAATGGATTCCACATCCAGCACTACGGCTTCTTTATACTGTTTTTTAATATTTTGTACACTTATCATAACTCTTGTCTAAATGAAGATGAAATTTCATACCGATTATTAAGTACTTTTTGCACAGGTAAATTTGATAAATAAGGAAATGCCAAGATTCCTACCATTCCAAAAATTCCCAAAGCCAGTAATCCCACATATTGATTGACCAATAAGGCAAAAGGAAGATAAACTATATAGGGTGCCATAAACATGGGGATGATCATCAGAAATTGAGCAATTCCCACTCCTTCATAATTGAACATAGCTCCTTTGTTCAGGTCCATTGGTTTGGGTTTCCATAAGGACAAATAAATGACCATGTGCATAATCACTCCCATATTGAATAAAAAGGTAGCGATATGGATCAATAAAATATCCCATCCAAAAAACACATAAGGAACTGACAATAGAAAGCATAAACAGGAAGTTGCAATAAAGAGGAGATACTTTCCTTTGATCAGGCTTTCCACACCGTCTCTCTTTTGAAGGAAAAAATCAAAATTGGCTGAGTTCCAACTTAAAAACAGCTGCCCGTATTGGAGCATGAAAATCCCTGTTATAAATGAGCCTACAAAAACAAACATATGAGAGAATCCTTCCTCTGTGGAATATTGGGGATTGGCGTAAAATATCAACCCATAAAGCAGGAAAAACCCTGCCAACATCAGATAGGTCCTGCTTTTCTTATGACGGATGATCAGCTTCCATTCCAAATTGGCAAGTTCCCCTGCCAATCCAAACCTATTGAAAATACCAAACTCCTGATTGACAAAACGGACATCTTCATCTTGAGTAAGGTCTTCCAGGTATGCATTGTTGTAATAATAAGTATATGCTAACCTGTGAAGCGCAAGAAAAACCAAAAACATCACCAATACGGGGACAAAACTCGTCAATGACCAATCAAAAACAGGCTTCATGATGTCCCCCAAGTTGAACCAACCCATATAATTGGATCCTGCCCCAAGTAATAAAACGAGAAAAACTACGCCTATTCCGGTGATACTATCTTCAAATTTTTGTTTGAACCAAAGCATCAGCCAATGCAAAGACCAACTGGTAAATAAAATACAAAACATCCATGACCATGCTGCAGGCGACCCAAACCTTGTTGCAACCTCCTGAACCGCAAATGGCAGAAACAACAATGGAGCAATCAAAGTCATAGGAGAAACAAAGGATCTGCCCAAAAGAAAATGAATAATCATGCTTTTCTTGATGGGAAGATGTAAAAATCTTTCCAGCTCAATCACCGGAAGTTTCTGGATAAAATACCTGTACATGAATTCAAAAAGAAAGAAATAAATCAATACCCCACTGAGTGTTGCGTAAGCATCTGAGCTATCAAAGCCTTTTTCAATGATCTGCTTTAGTACAAGGCCAAGTAACAAGACATAAGCAAGTAATACTATTGCCAGAAAAGCAAGGAAAATAGCAACCAAAGCACTCTTTGCGAAGGCTGTGGACCTCATACTTTTTAATAATTCGAGTCGTAGAAATTGCAAAACCATGGTAAAGAATGAAATGGTATAGGATATAAAATGTAATTTTAGCTTTGAATATAAACAAAACTAAATAAGTCGCCGAATCAATAAAAATAAAATTGACCAAATGAACGAAAATATACAGGAACTAGGATTTTTTGATATTATCGAGGCTAGAAGGTCAGTCCGTATTTTTGACCAAGAAAGCCCTTTCAATCATCAAGTGGTACAAAAATGTCTTGATGCTGCTACTTTAGCCCCCAATAGCTCTAACCTGCAACTATGGGAATTCTACAGAATTCCCGAAACTTCTCCTTCAAAACCCGGATTGGACAAGCTTTGCATGAAACAAAAAGCCGCAACAACAGCCCGGGAGTTGGTAGTTGTTGTAACAAGAAGGGATAAATGGAAAAGCCGAGCTAAAGCCAATTACGGCTATATTCAGGAAACCTATAAAAATTCTCCCGGTAAGAAACAAAAACAGGCCCTATCCTACTATGGAAAACTTATACCCAAACTCTATTCAAAATTCCCATTATGGTCATTGATCAAACAGCTCGTGGCCTGGTTTATTGGATTAAGGAGACCAATGGTAAGAGAAGTTTCAGAAACAGACATCAGGATTTCTGTGCATAAAAGCGCTGCTTTGGCAGCCATGACATTTATGTATGCAATGAAAGCTGAAGGATATGACACTTGCCCCATGGAAGGGATGGATTCATTGAGGGTGAAGAAATTATTGAATCTACCCAATGGAGCGGAAATATCCATGATCATTGGCTGTGGGAAAGGATTGCCTGAAGGCATTTATGGGAAAAGGTTTAGGGTGCCGAATGAGGAGGTGATTTTTGGAAAGTAGGATTCGATAACTTTCAATAGTTTCTTGTTTTGGCTGTTTTTCAATACCCATATTTTCCTTTCCACTTGCTCTGTAAAAATTTCCTCAATTCATTTTCTCTTGCATTATTACCCGGTTCATAGAGCTTGAGGTTTTTGATTTCATCGGGGAGGAATTCCTGGGTGATAAAATTTCCCTCATAATCATGGGCATACTTATATCCTTTCCCATAATTCAAATCCTTCATCAATTTTGTGGGTGCATTTCTCAAATGAAATGGAACAGGTAAATCCCCCTTCTCTTTTACCAAGGCCTGGGCTTTGTTGATGGCCATATAAGCCGCATTGCTTTTGGCAGAGCTTGCCAAATAGGTTACGCATTGGGAAAGAATTATCCTTGATTCAGGATATCCAATGATTTTGACTGCTTCAAAACAGTTGGTGGCAAGCAACAGCGCATTCGGATTGGCATTTCCAATATCTTCAGAAGCAAGTATCACCAATCTTCTTGCGATAAATTTTACATCCTCGCCACCCTCAATCATTCTTGCAAGCCAATAAACTGCCGCATTGGGGTCTGACCCCCTTATAGATTTGATGAAGGCAGAAATAATATCATAATGTTGTTCTCCTGATTTATCATATAAGGCTACTTTTTGTTGGGCTGTTTCAATTACAATCTTATCTTCTATTACACATGGCTCCTCATTGATGCCATCAATTACGATCTCCAATAGATTGAGTAATTTTCTACCATCCCCTCCCGAAAGTCTCAGCAGCGCCTCTGTCTCCTTCAATTCGACTTTTTTCTTTTTCAAAAACACATCCTTTTTCAAAGCCTGATGGATCATAGCTTCAAGCTCTGATTTGCCCAATGCATTCAACGTAAATACCTGACATCTGGAAAGTAAAGCGGCATTGACCTCAAAAGATGGATTCTCGGTGGTCGCACCAATCAATCTGATCACACCCTTTTCCACAGCCCCCAAAAGTGCGTCTTGCTGGGATTTGTTGAACCTATGGATCTCATCTATAAAAAGTACAACCCCCATTTGAAACTTGGCTTTATCAATGATATCTCGAATATCCTTCACTCCTGAACTGATCGCACTTAATGTATAAAAAGGGGCCTTTATTTCATTGGCTATGATATTGGCTATTGTTGTTTTTCCAACCCCCGGAGGCCCCCATAAAATCATAGAGGGCACGCTACCGTTTTTAATGGCTTTGTATAGAAATGAATTCGGGGCAGAAAGATGCTCCTGTCCAATCAAATCTTCCAATTGAGTGGGGCGCATTCGTTCGGCAAGAGGGGTTTGATTCATGACTTTTGGATTTTAGAAGAATATTGGAGATAATTCTAAAGCTTCCCAAAGCTAGTTAATTTTGACATGAGGAATACTTTAATTTGATGATCCGAAGATTTTGTATCAGTAATAATTGGAGATTTATTAGCGGATAATCAGCGGTACTTACCTTTAATCAAAAAACGATAAATAGAAATGGACTCCAAACCTTTTTTTGGCTATTTGCAGGAAAGCTGGAAATCACATTAATCTATTGTTAACAAGTCCCATAACTAATAATTTTCTTTTATTTTTACTTCTCTATTTTAAATATGATTTTTATATGGCTCACAGCGATTCAAGAAGAGCAACAATACGTCTTTATAGAAAACTGAAATCAGGTTGGATATGGGCAACTTCTACTTTTACGGGAAACTTAATCCTTGCTTCCTTTATCAGTTCCTTTTTCCGGAATTTGGGATATCCTGATGATGTCAACTTTGTTTTCTTTCTCAGTATCCTGGCAGTTGGGCTTTGGGTGACCGAAGCCATCCCTCCCTTTGCGGTCGGAATATTTATCATTGCAGGTCTACTGTTTGGTTTTGGGACAAACTTTGTTCTTGAAGGTCAAAAAACCCCTGTAGAAATGTATTTGGGAACTTGGACCAGTAATGTAATCTGGTTGCTTTTGGGAGGTTTTTTTCTTGCAGAGGGCCTGAGTATTGTTTCACTGGACAGGGCGTTGTTTAGGTTTACGCTCAGTAAATTCGGATCAGATCCAAGCAGATTGCTTTTGGGATTGATGCTCACCACAGCTGTCGGAAGCATGGTGATGTCCAATACCGCCACTACCGCAATGATGGTGTCTTCCATTTTGCCTTTGGCCAGACTGATGGGAAAAGATTCCGAATATACAAAAGCGCTTTTGATCGGAATACCTGCAGCCGCAACGCTGGGCGGTATGGGCACAATCATCGGAAGTACGCCAAACGCAATTGCTGTCGGGGCGCTTCAGGAAAAAGGTATCAATATTACTTTCATAGAATGGATGCTTTTCGGCATTCCCGTAGCTTTGATTTCTATATATGTTTTTTGGAAATTTTTAACCAAAAAGCTGCAATTGGATGGTATAGTCCTAGACACATCAGAACTAATGGGGAAAACAAATACCAAAAATGGATTTGAAAAATATGCCGTTATTTTTACACTTTCGCTGACCGTCTTCATGTGGCTGACCGAGCCCATTCATGGTGTTCCAATTGCGGCCACCTCCGCCATACCTATAGTATTACTCACGCTCTTTCAGGTAATAAAAGCTGAAGACGTGAGAAGACTTCCATGGGATACTTTGATGTTAGTAGCAGGAGGTTTAGCCTTGGGTATTGCTATGGTAGATGTAGGATTGACTGACATCATCATGGAAAAAATTTCACAACTCCCCATACCAATGATAGGGGTAGCAATAGTATTCTCAATTGTAGCAGTTTTGATTTCAAATATTATGAGCAATACTGCGGCGGCTTCCATACTTGTGCCATTGGGATTGTCTCTACCGGGAATCTGGGGATTTGCAGTACCCTTGATTATTGCTTTAAGCTGTTCCTGTGCCCTATTGCTCCCTGTTTCCACCCCATCAAATGCGATTTCATATTCCACAGGTATGATAGAGCAAAAAAGCTTCCGACCCGGTGGCTTGTTGATGATGGTCTTAGGCCCTGTATTGGCTTTTGTTTCCGTTATGCTTTATGCCTTAATATTTTTTTAAAATTTCAAATGATTATTTTAATACATATTTCCTTTATGCCAATTAAAATTCATTAAATCTCAATTTTAAATGATGATGATCTTTTTTTATATACCTTGTCCGCTGAAGATTGCTCTTTGCCCAAAAATCATCCCCAAGTTTTCTAATGAGTAGTTACCAATTGGAAAAAGAAATCCTAAATAAGCTTGAAATATTCTTTGACATATCGCCGGATTTATTCTGCATAGCTGGATATGATGGCTATTTCAAAAGAATAAACCCCGCCGTTTCCACTCTTTTGGGTTATTCCAAAGAGGAGTTATTTTCCAGTCCTATCAATGATTTTGTACATCCTGAGGATAAAGATATTACCTCAAAGGCAAGAAAAAAACTTACCAAAAGACAACCCCTTTTGAATTTCGAAAACAGGTATTTAACAAAAAACGGCGAAACAGTTTGGCTTTCTTGGACATCAATGTATCTGGAAAATGAGGAATTGATCTTTGCCATTGCCAAAGATATTACCCTAAAAAAGAATCTGGAATTAGAAAGAAATCTTTTGTTATCAAACTTGACTGAGATCAATCAAAAACTGAAGCACCTTTCCTATACTGTAACCCATGACCTTCGGGCGCCTGTAAATAATTTCCTTTCCATTTTTAAACTTCTGGATTCTTCAAAAATAGAAGACGCTGAAACCTTGGAATTACTTGGAATGCTCAAATCATCGAGTGACAATCTGAATGAAACACTGAACAATTATGTCGATATTCTTTATGGAGAGGACAAAAAAAACCAGGATATTGAAAAAATCAACTTCGGGGATTCATTGAATACTGTTTTGAAATCAATCCCATCCTTGATCAAAAACTCCGGTACAAAAATCAAAACAAATTTTGAGGCGCTTAAAGAAATTGAATTTAACAGTGATTATTTGGGAAGTATTTTTTTGAATCTGATTACCAATTCCATTAAATATTCAAAACCCGGAATTGCACCCGAAATTTCAATAACAACCCTATTAAGTAATGGGAAAAAGAAACTGATTTTTGAAGACAATGGTCTAGGGTTTGATATAGATAAAGTGAAAGATAAAATATTCGGGATCAATCAAAAATTCCATCATCACTTAGACAGTAAAGGAATAGGTTTATATCTAATTTACAACCATATAAAAAGTCTTGGTGGCGCCATTAGGGTTGAAAGTCAGGTCAACGTAGGAACCAAATTTATTATTACTTTCAAGAAATAAGGCTTAAAATAAAATAGTTCGCCATCAAATCTCCCCCACCAACTTTTTCATTTTGGACAAACCCGTCCTGGCTACTTGAAGGGCATCTTGCTTCCAATAGTCCTGATTAAATAACTCGAGTGATAACACCTTTTTCCCTCCCGAATTTCTGATATCATGTAGGATTTGTTTCATGGGTGCTGCTCCATCTCCCGGATATACCCTGTCCTTGTCCTCCTGTTTCTCTCTTGGGATAGTATCCACAAAATCATTCATGTGAAAAATCTCTATCAGATTCCCATTCAACATTTTTAACCCATCATACCCGGAACCTCCACGGAAAAGATGGTAAACATCAGGAAGAATTCTGGCATCAGGATCATCGGCTACTGCCGCCACCATCAATACCTGTCCTAAATGATGAAAATAGGGGAAAGCTCCCCAAAATTCCAATTGTGGCATTACTCCAGTTTTCCTACCCAAATCCAACAAAGATTTGTAGCGTTCACCTGCCTTGAATAAATCCAAAGGTGCATTCACCCCGGCTGCCGGAGCTGCAATTCTTGTACAGCCCAACTCAGCCAAAAGCTCCATTTCTTTCTCCATCTGTTGAAAACCGGCCTTTCTTTTTTCATCATCATCAACCATCCAAGGCGCAAATCCAATGGCGTTCTCAAAACGCAGTCCCGAATCCGAAATATACTTTTTCAGTTCAGACAAGGAATTTCCTGAAGAAAGGTATTCCTGAATATCACGGATCCATAACTCCACACCATCGTATCCGGCCTTGGCGGCAATATCTAAATATCCTTTCAATCCAGGTTTTTGTCCCATAATTGTACTCGTGTTGAGACAAAAGCTGAATTGTGTTTCTTTAACATCAGATGAAGCATGCAGTATTTCCGGAGCCAAAAAGGCTCCCGCACTTATCCCTATTGTTTTTATCACGTTTCTTCTCGAGGCCATTGTTTGTTTCTGTTATACTGGACAATATTATCAAATTTTTAAAAACAATTTTAAACAAGTTAAACATTATGGGTTGTTCACCATGCTTTTCACAAAAACCATTCTTTAAAACAGTCCTAAGAAAGGGACATACTTAGATCAATGTTTGATGGATTGCAGTGATTTGTCGCTAACTTTTAGTATTTATTATTCAGCCAATAATCCTTGAATTCAATGCAAGAACATAAGTCTTCTCGACCATTTATATAAATAACAGAACTAATAATACAATCACCTAAATTATTTGTTTCTTTGATTTTTGAATTTGATAAAAATTTAAATTACATATGAAAACCTCAGTGTTTTTTCTATTTGCAATTTTACTGTTTGTAGGATCTGCATCTGCTCAAATGCAGTCTGTAATCCAAGCCCAGTACACCGAAAACATCCCCTTTCACCAAGAAGTGGTAAGTGGCGGATATTATGTGGATCCTCCCAATAATATTGAGGGTCACCCCTATTTGCAGGATAAGAAATTTGAAATTGGCAATATCACCATTAATGGATTATTCTATGAGCAAGTCCCGATTTTATATGATATACATAAAGACCTGGTAATAACCTTTCATCCTATACACCGTCAAAAAACAATCATCCAAGCCGAAAAGATAAACTCTTTCTCAATTCTTGAACCACAGGAAAAAAAATTTATCAAAATCGAGGAAAACTTCGATTACAATAACCACAACAACGGATTCTATGAATTGGTCACTGAAGGGAATGCTCAACTTTTTTGCAAACATTACAAAACCGTGAATGCAAAAAAGGAGACAGGAAAATATAGTCGGATTTTCATTGAAGAATCCGATTATCTGTTAAAAAAAGAAAACAAATTTTTATTGGTCAAAAAGAAAAGCAGCGTTTTTGAATTTCTTGAGATGGAGAAAAAAACAATCCAAAAAGAACTTAAAAAAAGGGATATTTATTTTAAGCGCAGTCCCAGAGCTTATTTATCCATTGTTACCGAATTTTATAATAATCAGGGAAAATGAAAAGAAAATTTTTACTCCTGATAATTGTATTTGGGTTGTTTCTTCCTTTTGCAAAAGGTCAGGTATCCAAATCAAATGATGCTGAGAAAATCAATGGCCTATTTGCAGGAATACCATTTACGCGATTTGTTCAACAAATTGAGTCCTCTACCTCCTTTCGGTTTTACTTTTCACAAAATGAAACTGCAGATCTTCAGGTCAACATCAGTGCCAAGGAAAATACGCTTGAACAAGTGCTTGGAGGAATATTCGATAATACTGAATTCAAATTTGTAATTGATGAGAACAAAAGAGTTTTCATTACCAAAGAAAAACCGTTGAATTTGACATTACCTGAAAGTTTTTTCAAACCAATACTTTCAGAAAATGACTTGGATAGTGCTCAAAGACTGGCAGATGTAGAAAGGACATATTCCAGAAATAAATTATATGTAATCGGTACATCTTCATCAAATAAAGAAGCATTCCTAAAAGGAAAGGTGACTGGCTTGGAAACCGGAAATCCTGTTTTTGGTGCTGTTGTATTTGAGAAGGTGAATTTTACCCGTGCCATCACCAATGAAAATGGAGAATTTCAAATTCGACTGCCAGTTGGACGTCACTCTCTTTTCATCCAAAATCTTGGCGGATTTGTGGAACAGAGGCAAATCAGTCTTCAGGGGGATGGAATTCTTGATATCTCTATTGAAGAAAATGTGATCAGCCTATCGGAAGTGGTGGTTAATTCCGAAAAAATGGCAAATATCTCCCGACCTGAAATGGGTGTCCAAAAGCTGAATATTGAAACCATGAAAAGGCTGCCTGCGGTTTTGGGCGAAGTGGATATCATTCGAAGTATATTGACTTTGCCGGGCGTGCAGACGGTCGGCGAAGCAAGTGTGGGATTTAATGTGCGCGGCGGTGCTGCCGACCAAAACCTCATTTTGTTCAACCATTCCACCATATACAATCCTTCTCATCTTTTTGGTATTTTTTCCGCGTTTAATCCCGACGTAGTGGAATCTGTAGATTTATACAAAGCCGGAATTCCGACTAAATATGGAGGTAGACTTTCTTCTGTTTTGGACGTCAATGCAAAATATGGGAATGAGGAAAAAATAAAAGTTTCCGGAGGGATTGGATTACTTACCGGAAGACTGACAGTGGAAGGACCAATTGGAGAAAACACTACTTTCATTGTAGGCGGTAGGGCAACTTACTCTGATTGGCTCCTGAATGTATTGGAAGAGAATACCGATTTTCAAAACGGAAGGGCTTCCTTTTATGATTTCAATTTCAATATAGCCCATAAAATCAACCCAAAAAATACTATCCGACTCAATTCTTACCTGAGCAGTGATGACTTTAGTTTTGACAGGGATACCCTATTCCAATATCAGAACCAAAATGTCAATCTTTCCTGGCTACATTATTTCAATGAAAAAATGGAAATGGAATTGGTCCTTGGAAGGGATGAATATAAATACAGTATAGAAGGAAGAGAAAATCCTCCAAATTCCTTTGACCTTGGATTTGATCTCAGACAGGATTTTGTAAAAGCCAATTTTGTTTATGAATATGATGATAGGCACAAATTGAATTTTGGTGTACACAGTATCAGATATGAATTAAACCCTGGCTACCTTTCTCCTGTCGGATCCGAATCCGTAGTTATTGGCGAAACCGTAAACACTGAACGTGCACTCGAAACCTCAATACATATCGGAGATGATTTTGATATAAACGATAGGATTTCATTGAATTATGGTGCCAGATACGTGTTTTATCAGTTTCTCGGGCCCAACACGCAAAGGCTATATGAACCGGGACAGCCCATTTCCTCTTCAACTCTTATCGGTGAAAAAACCTTTGGCAGAGGTGAAACCATCAGTACCAATCATGGACCTGAATTCAGGATATCCGGGCGGTATATCCTGAATAATATTTCTTCCATCAAAGCGGGATACAATACAAGCAGACAGTTTATCCATTTGATGACCAATAATGCCGCGATAGCGCCAACAGATACCTGGAAGCTCAGTGACCCAAATATTCTTCCACAATGGGGGAATCAGATTTCTGTGGGTTATTACAGGAATCTAAGAATAGATAAATACGAGTTTTCTGTGGAAACTTACCACAGGAGTATGCAAAATCTAGTGGATTTCAGATCGGGAGCCACTTTAATATTGAATAATGCCATTGAACAACAAGTACTCCGAACTGAGGGAAGGGCATATGGTGCAGAAATTTTGCTCAAAAAAAATACGGGCAAGCTGAATGGATGGATAAGCTACACCTACTCCAGGTCATTACTCCGTACAGCTGAGGATGAAACTGCCGAAAAAATAAATGACGGAAATTGGTATCCCAATAATTTTGATCAGCCCCATAATGCAGGACTCGTAGGAAATTACGAATTGAGTAAAAGGTTCAGTGCTTCATTAAACGCAAATTACAGTACGGGTAGGCCGATTACATTACCTGTCGCCAAATTCGATTACGGGGGGTCAGAAAGGGTATATTTCTCAGATAGAAATGCTTATCGGATTCCGGATTATTTCAGAGTAGATCTTTCATTCAATATAGAAGGAAACCACAAAATCCGTAAACTGGCCCATTCATCATGGTCTGTGGGTGTTTACAATCTATTGGGAAGACGTAATCCTTATTCCGTCTATTATACACCTGTCAACGGCATCCTTCAAGGCTACCAACTTTCCATATTTGCCAATCCAATACCATTTATCACTTATAATTTCAGGATTTGATGAAAAGAAGATATTCCCAAATAATAGTCCTCTTTCTTTTTTTCACTGCACTTTCTAGTTGCAGGGACCCTTTTGAACCTGAAGTTTCATTTCAGGATAGTAACCTGTTGGTGATAGAGGGATACATCGAAACTGCATCCAATGAGTCCATTATTCGGTTAAGCAGGACTAATCCGATCAATTCCCAAGATCCAATAAGGGTAGAAACCGGGGCATATATCACATTGCTTTCTGAAACAGGAGAATCTTGGAGTTTTTTCGAAAAAGAACCGGGTACCTATTCGTTGACAGGGTCATTCAATACTGCTATAAGCTATCGCCTTCAGATAACTCTCAGAGGTAATGAAGCTTATATATCAGATCCCATTTTTCCTCTGGAAAGCCCGGAGATTACCGAAATCGGATTTAACCGTAATGAAGATGGTGTTCAATTATTCGTGAGTGCACGGGGGAATGAAAATGCCGTGTACTTTATTTGGGACTATGAAGAAACCTGGATATTCAGGGCCGCATTTCCATCATCATTTATCTTTAATCCGCAAACCAAACAAATTGATTTGAGAAGGCCTGATCAAAACATACATTTATGCTGGAATGAAAATAAAGTAAATCGGATTGTTTTGGAAAATTCATCAAGATTTTCGGATTATTTGGTCAATGAGAGGGAGTTGGTTTTTATTCCAAATCTTTCGGAAAAATTAATGCAGCGCTATAGTATCAATGTTAGGCAGAGGGTATTGAGTAAGGAGGCTTTTGATTTTTGGGAAATTATGAGAAAGAACACGGAAGATATCGGAGGCATTTTCAGCCCATTACCTTCCTTGATCAAGGGGAACATCAGTCCTGTCGATCCAAAAGATCCTGCAGCTATTGGATTTGTCAGTATGGGTAAATCAAGTGAAAAACGCCACTATATCAATGTTGATGAACTTAGACCTTGGCCTGTATTTATAGAGGATTATGCCAGATGCGAGATTTTTAGAGACACAATCCCTCCAAGTGATTATGAACTTGAATTTTCAAGTCCAAATAGACTACCTGTTGTTCAAGTCAACAATGACTTGATTATTTTAGGTTTCCAGGCCGCAGAGACAAGATGTGCAGACTGCACCCTAAGAGGAACAACAGTTAGACCTGATTTTTGGGAGGATTGATTATGAAGGATATAAGGAAAATTGTTCTGATTCTTTTCGCATTAATAATTGCAAACTATTCCGGGATTGTTTCTGCACAAACCCCTGTCAACGAAATCGTTTCTGCACATATATCCAAAAATATTGTTGTAGCCGGTGAAAGTGTTTGGTTTTCAGTTCTTGCCACTGGAGTAGATAAAAAAATCTATTCTAAAATTGCCTATGCAGAATTGGTAGATAAAAATGGCCAAGCAGTAGCCCAAACCATCTTAAACCTTGAAGCCGGCAGTTCAGAAGGTTATCTGGAAATACCTACCCAGCTTAATTCGGATCATTACCTTTTCAGATTTTATACGAGAATCAGTCCATTTGGCGAAAATTCGGGTGTTTTCAACCAGTTTATCACCGTGATCAATCCAAACAAACCTCCAAAAAAACAAAACTCACGGAATATAAACGATGACAATGGGTTCAAAAAGCCAGTATTTGCAGAATTGTCGGACAGGAAACAAATAAATCCAAATGCTGAGGTTATCATACCCTTACCTGAATCTGAAATCTCAAACCCATTTTCAATTTCAGTTTCGTTGAAAAACCCTTATTTGCCAGAATCTTTTCAAGGCTATTCGGATAGAAGGATCTATAAAAAACCATTAGATCCGGAGAATATTATTCCTGAACCTTTTGGGCATATTATCTGGGCAAAAAACCTAAATCCTGAGATTGATACTACAGAAACTTTCTTTTTATCAGCGCATGGCGGTCAATCAATATTAATTTCAGCAAAGCCAAATGAAAAAGGAGATTTGTTTTTTGAGCTGGGGGCCTTGAAAGACTATGACTTCTTCATCATTCAGTCTTCAAATATCGAGAAACAACTCAATTTGACTCCCAAATCCCCTTTTCTCGAATTTGAATTCCAAGATGATTTTGTGTTTCCGGATTTGGTGATTGAGGAAAAAGATAAACCTTTTCTTCAAGATCTCATTACCTCGTCCCAAGTTAACTCCTATTTTTATGAAGTAACCTCCTCTGAGTTCAATCCGGTAGTTGCAGGTTTTTTAGCGGATAGAACCTATTATTTGAATGATTATAACAGGTTTGACAATATTTCAACAACGTTAAAGGAATATGTCCCGGAAGTTTGGGTCAGAAGGCAGGATAAAAAAACCCTGTTTAAAGTTTTGAATAATCCTTTAAATTCTGTTTTTGAAGAAAATCCACTTATCATAATTGATGCGATGCCTGTTTTTGATGTAGATGATTTGGCCGAGTTTGACCCAAAGAATATCCAAAGATTGGAGGTATTGACCAGAGAATTTATATTGAATGATGATAAATTTTCAGGTGTCATCAGCTTCTCTTCGTTTGAAAATGACTTTGGTGGATTTGAGCTACCAGAACACGCCTTGTATTTCAATTACACTGAAATACAAAAGCCAAGAAAATTACCTTCCCCACATTTCAACGACAATCTTGAAGATCCGAATTTCCCTGATTTCAGATCCACTTTATACTGGAATTACCAAGGTACTTCGTCCGATAATTTACTTTTTTATACATCTGAAATAAAAGGTGAATATGAAGCTTTAATCAGTAAGGTTGGCGAAGGTGGTGTTTTAGAATTTCTCAAGATCCCTCTTACAATACATGATTGATTTTTTTGGACTTGGAAGTTTAAGCCTGACTTAAGAAAATATGATAAGGAATTTTAACCCCAAGTATCGAATTAATCTGGGTTTGTAGGTTATTCTTTCCTAGTAAGTTCTTTGGCAATGAACTCTTGCAGTTTTCCTTTATAAACAGATGAATCTTGATGATAAGAAGGAACGAGTGTGTTTTTACCGGGGAAATCTTCCATGTGAAGTGTTTGTGTCGGGAAGGCAAATCTCACCCCAAGATTTTTGGCCAACTTTACAATAGAGACTAAAATTTCATGTTTGCACCTTAATTCTTCTGCCCAATTCGGCACTTCAAAAAAAATATAAAACATGATATCCTGACTATAGCTTGATAGATTATTGAAATAAATGTGGTACCCGTCCTTCCTGGTGTCAGGATGGTTTTCAACGATTTTCCTCAATCCTTCCACAAACACCTCCATCAGTTGGGGCGGTGTATCATAGGTCACTGTCAAAGTGGTGTAAAATCTTCTATACTGTCTAAGTCCGTGATTATCGATGGTGGCATCCGCAATTTTTCCATTGGGAATATACATGACCGAATTTCTGAAGGTCCTAACCCTTGTCGAACGGAATCCAACTTCCTCAACGGTGCCGTCCACATCTCCTGAGGTAATCCAATCTCCAACCTGGAATGGTTTATCTATAAAGATCATGATGGAACCAAAGAAATTCTTAATGGTATCCTGTGCCGCCAAAGCGAATGCCAAACCACCTATGGACAACCCTGTCAAAAACGGAACTATATCCACTTCAAGCCCTTCTTTGAGCACAAATAAAGTACCGACAATTACCACCAGAGCCTTAAGCGTTTTTCTGATCAATGGAACCAATTGATCATCAAGGGTAGATTCTGTTTTATCGGCCAATTTTGAAAAATACATAGCCACGATGTCCACAATTTTGTAAAAGACTATAGTGATAACAAAGGGCTTGGCTGCATTCAATACCTTCAGAACAAATGCAACCACCTCAATCGGTAATTGAAGCAATCGAATAAACAAAGAAGAGAGGACTACAATCAAATAAATACTTGTAACCCTTGCTACAGGTAGCAAATAGGTCTTACCCACATAGCCATAGCCTAATTTATTCATCAAGTATAGCAGGCCCCTGTCCAACAAGAGGGTCATGAGTTTATGGGAAAGGAACAGAACCAAGATAAGGAGAAACATGCCAGCCAATTGCCAAAAATGCAGGCCGAAATACATCTGATTTCCCAATTTGGGCAGGAAGTTCAATAACCTGTCAGTTCCATAGGGATAAGTCTCTTGGTGCATTTTCTCTATCTGCGAAACTGTCAGAGAACTGAATTTCCATTCTTCTCCTATTTTTTCCAGGTACACCAAAGGAAGATTCTTGGTATCAAAAAAATATTTCGCCTGATCACTGTATACCGTATCAATGTAATCCGGATCATTGGGTATTTCAGATATCCTGACTATGACACCATTCCCATCAAAAACCTGCTTGAGCTTGACAGCTAACTTTTCGGCATTGGGAAGATTGGCTTCTGAAAGCCTCAAAGCCTCAGCAGCTGATTTGGGATCATAATTATCTTCAGCAAGGTTATAAAAAAACGTCAGTGTAGTTGTATAGGGGGTATTTAAATTATGGTAGTTCTTGATATCTATGGGAACCTGTTTTTCATCAAGAATTACCTGGGAAAATAAATTCCCCGACCCACCTAATACTAAAAAAATAATATAAACTAATTTAATATACCTATTCATCTCAATTATTTAATTCGAAAGCAAAACTAACAATATCCTTTTGTTTGGGATAAGTAAATTCAAAAGAAAATGAACCAATGGGTAATTCCCCCCTAAGCGGAATTCAATTCTAAAGGGGAAGTTTGTATTCTGAAAGCCGGTTTCCATGGATCACGTAAATATTGTATTCATTATTCCCCGCTGAATATTTCATACCTATTTTTTGAAATCCATTGATAGGTCTTGCAGAAAGCAATTCACCATTTAGATCATAGAGATATATAAACTCCTGGTTTTTGTCGATTACCACAAAAATATTTTTATCCAATCCAAAAGAAAAAAACTGAAATTCCAGATTGTCTGAAAAAATATCCTTTTCAAAAAGCTCCTCATAATTTGCATCTAATACCGAGATACGGTTGTATTCATGAGCTACAAAAAGGTAGCGATCATCCTTTTGGTCTTTGATCAATCGAAACTCTGTTTCACGATCAGGCCTAAAAAGTTGATTTCGATATGTAATCTCTCCTGAAAAATTGGCCATTACTATTTCACCTGATTTGGTTATTGTCACCAATCGGTTGTCCTTAGCTTCTCCTCTTTCAAGAATAATGTAATCCGAACTCAGACTTTCGCCTAATCGTATAGGCCCACCAAATTGTTGGTCTCCCCGCCTATTAAAGTACAACAGATTACCGGAGGTTGTCATTACGACCATTCTATCTCCGATTCCAGCTATTCTATGGTGGGCAGGTTTGACAGCAAGCGGAGAACTGACATTTTTAGGGTTCCAGCCCTCTAGAAGATTTAGCTGCTTATCCAATAAATACAACTCCCCTTGGTTGGAAGCTACAAAAATTCTATAATCCTGATTATTGTCATAATCCAATAGATTGAGATGAGTGATTTCATTTTGATTGAGGCGGAATGGAAAACCGGGCAGCAATTCTCCAAAGCGATCCATTCCATAAATAAAATTTTTCGTCGCAAAAAGTAGCTGGAGTTTATTGTTTTTGTAATAATCCAGTTGAAAAACATCGGAGATTATAGGCCCATCCAATCCATAGGTGAAAACGGACTCTCCTTCCTCAGTAATCAAATGGACAATGTTCAATTCATCCTGGACAACAAATTCAACGCTCTTATCATTAAAATTCTGGATAATAACAGGCCCGAAAGCTAAATTTTCCCTAAACCCAAAAGTTGAATTTTCGATGAGCACTACCTGCTGCTCAGATTTCGGAATACTGAGTGTGTAAGAAAGATCCAAACTTAGCGGATAATGCTTCTCCTTATTATTTAATTTAAGCTGAACTTTATCAAAAGTTTGAAATTGGGGTAAATATTTTTGAAAAAATGATTTCCAATTCGGCGAACTGATTTCCAGGATATTTAGCCAGAATTTGGGCATGTCCAATACCAATCTATAAGCTGATTCAGATGATAGTTCCTCCAGAAGTTTTTTATGCTTCAATGACTTTCCCCAGGTATTGTCATTATTATAGTCATCTATAAAAAGTCTGATAGCTTTAATGCTGTTGGCAAAAACGAGAATATCTCCAAAAGCAGTCACGAAGGTATCATCAAAACCACTGAAATTCCCATTAAACAAATGTGCAGGTAATTCATCGGTTGGGACAATTAAGATTTCATTTCCCTGATAGGCTTCAACAAAGCCTGAAAAATCATTTCCTGATTCGGGACTTGCATTGAAATCCTTCAAAAGCTGAAATTGAGCAGCTATTTCCCGGGTATTTAAAATCAGAATCTTATCCTGTACATCCTGAGCATTTTTTTCAAAAAACATATAGCCTACATGTCCTGTCAGATTTTGCATAAATCCATTTTCGATAAGTTTATGCTCAATTTCTCCCAAAACGGTGCTTTTGAACGGGAAATCCGACGTCATCAGATCTTTCAATTGATTTATTTCTGCTAGCTGGTATTGAAAATAAGCAGCTGTCCTATTGGAAATAAAATCTTTAAAATAAGAGATACTTGGAGTCGGATTGACCAATAACTCTTTGTTTTTATCAACACCAAAAAAAGCATTACCTTCAAAAACGACCCGATCTTCTGCAAATCTGAGCTCAATATTAGCTGAGATATCATTCCGAGAAAAATCATCCAGAAAAAGAGAGCTTTGAAACTTTGATATACCTTTGGCCATAGTTGCCAATCCTGCACTTCCAAGCCTTAATACTCCCAAGCCTTGAGGTTGGGGCAATGCTTTAAACAATTCAACATAATGACTTTTGAAATCCTGCAATGATTTGTTTTGAGAAAATCTGATGGCATCCTCCACCAAGAAAGACGTTGAACTTGCGACTTGCAAATTACCGATTCTAGCAAAGGTCAATCCCCTACCACTATTCTCACTTTTGAATTCCTTGATTGAAACATTGCTATATTGGCGGGTTGAGACTGTACCTAATTGAGCTAAGTCTTCCTCCAAATCTGAGATTATATTAAAATCCCTTTCCTGCGGCAGTGCCAAAACAAATAAAAAATCAAACTCTTCTTTTCCTATAGCATGCAACGAAACAGAAAGTTGATTTCCCTTAAGAAATCTTTCCAGGTTACCGGATTTTCCTACCAAACTATCCAGTACCAATAGGCTGCTTTCTGAATTCTGAAGGGCAGGTATTTCTGACAATTCTTGCCAAAATGATTGAGTTACAAGCTTATTCCAAGCCATTACAGGTTCGTAGGTTTCAAAAACAAATATTGCTTCTGAAGATACCAACTCCAGTGCGTTTCTGCTTTTTTCCTGAAAAAAATACCTATAGGTCAGCAACCCTCCAATTCCGGCAATAACCAATATCAGAAGGGAAAGAAATATTTTTTTCACTAGGGAGTTTTGATTTGTTTGAATTGAAATCAATTAAGGCAAAAAAAACAAAAAATCCCGAGATTTGCCCGGGATTTTAAGCAGTATCTGAAATAGAATTATTTTGATGATAGCTTATCGAGAACTGCCATCACCTCTTTTACATGGCCTCGGGAAACTTCCAATAAAGCCTTTTCTTCTGCGTTTAGGTCAAGCTCCAACACTTTTTCAACCCCATTTTTACCAAGAATAACGGGAACTCCCAAATAACAATCGTCTATTCCATATTCTCCGTCAAGTTTGATACAAACCGGGAATACCCTTCTTTGGTTTTTCAAAATTGATTCTACCATTTGCGCAGCGGCAGCACCAGGTGCATACCAAGCTGAAGTACCCATAAGTTTGACCAGTTCACCCCCACCAAACTTTGTCCTTTCAATAATAGCATCAAGTTTTTGCTTGTCAATCAATTCTGTCACAGGAATACCTGCCACGGTGGTGTACCTTGGTAGAGGGACCATTGTATCTCCGTGACCACCCATTAAAATGGCCTGGATTTCTTTTCCTGAGATATTCAATTCCTCTGCAAGAAATGCCCTATACCTGGCTGTATCTAAGATACCGGCCATTCCCAATACTTTTGTTCTTGGCAATTTAGAGGTAATGTGAGCTTGATAGGTCATCACATCCAAAGGATTGGAAACTACAATGATGATAGCATTAGGAGAATGTTTCACTACATTTTCAGTGACAGATTTTACGATGCCTGCATTGGTTTCTATCAGGTCATCCCTGGTCATTCCTGGTTTCCTGGGAAGACCTGAAGTGATTACCACAACATCGGAGTTCGCTGTTTTGCTGTAATCGTTGGTACTTCCCACAGTCCTACTGTCATATTGATTGATAGGAGCCTTTTGCCAGATATCCAAAGCTTTACCCTCAGCCATACCTTCTTTGATGTCCACCAATACGATTTCCTCTGCAATTTCTCTATACGCCAATACATCTGCGCATGTAGCGCCTACGTTTCCGGCACCTACTACGGTTACTTTTGTCATGATTTTATGATTGTTTTAAGTTTTCAACATTCTTTTAAAAGTGGCGCTAAGTTATTAAACAAAGGCTGTTTTATAAAATTATACTCCTGATAACTTCTAAAACGAACAAGGACTTTTGCTAAATACTATAGTTCTTTTATTCAATCCTTTAATTAAATCTTCCGATGGCATAAAATAGAATTCACTGGACTTTGGAAAAGGGATTTTTGAAACTGAGAAAACCTTACATTTTGTCTTTGGATTCGAACATCTCACCCAGATTAAAAAATCCTAGAGAGTTTTTGTAGGATTTAAATAGTCTGTGGTTGTTTTCGTTGTAAATCTCGGAGAGAGATGTCATCATTTTTGCCTGAATCTTCGGGTGGTTATCAAAAATTTCCTGGGTTGCAAAATAAGGAATCACCATCAATTCCGACTGTTCTGAACTAACAACAGCTGTGTAAATTCTTTTGGTATTTTCGATTAAAGAATTCTCGCCAAACGCTTCCATTTTCCTCACCTCCTTGATCACCTCAAAATCATCTTTGATATCCAAAGTAAGATTTATGAGTCCGGACTTTACGATATAAAGTGCATGGCTGGGATCACCCCTAAAAAAAATTACTTCATCTTTAAGATATTTCCTGTAATGAATAGCTGATAGAAATCTTGCCATCTCGGAATTCTTCAGTTTTTCAAAAAGTCTAATCTGGGATAGAAACTGGAAAATTTCCAATTCTCTCTCATTGAAAGTTTTAGAAAACGGATTGATCATTTTATATCTTTTTGAAATACAACACCTTCTTGGTGGATTGACTGCATTTAAATTCCTCACTGATCCTCAAACCAATGACCCATGCAATCTTTCCTCCTGACCAAAGCACCAACACTTGTTTTTTCTGGATCAATGGCACTTTCAAATCTACCAATAAATCACTGATTTTTTTTTCATTCTCCATTCCTAATGGAATAAATCGGTCTCCATATTCCCATTTTTTTACCAACAGGGGAAACTCCAGTTTTTCCAGATCAAGCATGGCACTTTCGGAAGACTTTACTATTTCGAATTTTTCTTCCAAATGCAAAATATCAAACTTAAGGTTTTTGGTATTCATTTCAATATCATGCAAATGGATTTCCAATGGATCCCATTCAAAATCATTTTTTCCCAAAATCAATAAATCCCTATCCTTATTCAAAATATACTGCCCTGCATAAAACACTTTGCCCAGAACATTCAAGTCAATGGACTGTAGCATATCCTGCACATCAAAGTAGGAAAACCCGTAATCCCTCAGCCAATAATAAACCAAAGACTGCCTGCCCGGCATTGATTTTATAGCACTGATTTCAAGATATTGATAGTCATTTTCGGATTTTATGTGATCCTTTTTCCAGGTTTCAAACAATTCAAAAAATGCCTTACCTGTATCTTTCAATCTTTTAAAACTCAGATCCAGGGTCTGTAATCCCCCTTCAAAATCCTCACTCAAAGTGGGCAACACCCGATTTCGAAGAAGATTACGCTTATAATCATTGTCATAATTACTGCTGTCATTCCTCCAAGCGTATCCGTTTTCTTCCATAAACCCCGTAATCTGAATTCTTGAAAAAGGAAGAAGTGGGCGGATAATATTTCCTCTTTTGTCAGCCATTCCATAAACGCCCTCGATACCCGTCCCTCTTAAAAGATTGAGAAATACAGTTTCAATCTGATCTTCAAATTGATGTGCCACCAAAATTCCATCAAATCCATTTTCTTTTAGGAGTTCATCAAACCATTGATATCTGAAATCCCGAGCTCCCATTTGAGTGGAAATTCCGGATGACATGAATTGCTTTTTATTTGTTTTTTTGACAAAAAAAGGGACATTCCATGCTTGGGCAAGATCTCTGACAAAAGCTTCATCCTGATCACTTTCTTTCCCCCTCAATTGAAAATTGACGTGCCCCAAAGAAAAAGAATAACCCGATCTGAATAATAAATGGCCCAAGCAAACACTATCAATACCGCCACTGATAGCCAACAGATACGATTTATTTAAATCCAAAATATTTTTCGAGCGTATATGTGTTTTAAAAAGGTCTTCCATAATTCAAAAATACCATTTTTGGTTAATTTTGGGGCTGATTCCAAATCTAATGATCAAAAAACCATATTTTCTGCTCTGCTTATTTTTTTTAATCATAATTCAGGTATCTGTTGCTCAAAACGTATTGGAGATTCAGAATGCAGAATTATTGCAAGGTGCCACTGGTTTTGAAAGACTACTTGAAAACGTCAGGATGAAACATCAAAATTCCCTGATATACTGTGATTCCGCTCATTTCTACAGGAATGAAAACAAAGCAATTCTATATGGAAATGTCAGGATTGAAGATCAAAATGACCCAATTACCACTTCAAGCAGGTACGCTGAATATGATGGGAATACCAAAATTGCAAAATTAAGGAACAACGTGGTTTTCAAAAATGAGTCTACGACACTATATACTGATTTTTTGGATTATGACAGATCCACAGGCATTGCCAACTACTTCAATGATGGTAAAGTAATTGACAGCACAAATGTACTGACCAGCAATAAAGGGGTTTATGAAACAAGTCTTGAGAAAATTACTTTTACCGATAATGTTATTTTGATCAACCCTGATTACACACTTAAAACCAACTTTCTGATCTATAAGACAGTACCCAAAACTTCGGAGACAATTGGGATCACCAACATTGTATCCAAGGACGGTGAAAAACTGAATGCACAAAAAGGGAGTTTTTATGATACTGAACGCAAAATTTTCAGATTCTTTGACGGGGATGTTGAAACCGAAACCACCAAGGTCTATGCGGAGACTTTATACTATGATGAAAATCAAAAATATTTTGAGGGTAGAGTCAATGTCAGTTTGCTGAACAAGGAGCGAAATATTGAAATATTCGGGGAGGAGGGGAAATATTGGGAAGACAGGAAATACAGCATCGTTTATGGTAATTCCCTGGTCAGGAAATATTTTGAGACCGATACATTATTTATGATTGCAGACACCTTGATTTCGCAGGATAGCGAAAATGCGGAAGAAAGGCATCTATTGGCCTTTCATAAGGTCCAATTGATAAAATCCGGATTACATGGCAAATCTGATTCTTTGGCATACATATATTCTGACTCTACGATGCATTTATACAATGATCCTATTCTATGGGACAATAAGAGTCAGATATCCGCCGACAGCATCCGATTCTTGATAGCAAATGAAGAAATTGATGAAGTTCATCTTATCCAAAAGGCCTTCAGTGTAACCATGGATACTATCGGTAATTTCAATCAGATGAAGGGACGGAAAATGACCGGCTATTTCACAGACCAAAAAATCAGCAAACTTCATATTCAGGGAAATGGCGAATCAATTTATTTTGACCTAATTGGGGATTCTACCATGAGAGGAATGAATAAAATGCTGTGCGCTAATATCATTATGTTTTTTGATGATGGTAAGCTTGTCAAAACAAATTGGCTGGTACAGCCTGAAGGATCCTTCAAACCACCCCATATTTTAGAGGAAGATGAGAAGCAACTCGAGGGTTTTAATTGGAGAGAAAGTGAAAAACCCAACATGGAAATCATCAATTCCTGGAGGACTCCTAAAAAAAGAGAGGAAAATGAATTTAATTTTTTCAATGAACCGGATGCTCTAATTCCCTATCCGAAAGAGGAGGAAATACAAAAATTATTAAAGGAAAAACTTAATAAAAGGGAATAAAGTCATTTAAACGATTTTTGACAGGTGGATCTGAAAAATCTTCAACGGCTACAAGTAAAAAAAATTTTATAATGGTTAACAAATTTTAACCGTAAATGCATATATTCATGAAACCTAAGTGTTAATTTTATACGTACTTATATTCAATTAAATATCAAAAAGTAATTGGCCTATAGATAAAAATTTACATGAAATCCTTTTTACCTCTCCTATTTATTTTAACTTTTATTCTTTCTACGCACGTAGGAGCTCAGGTGAGAGTATTGTCTGAAAATACAGAATTCAGTGGGAAAATAGGTTCGTCACAACGCAAATCCCTGATCATTCAAAATGAAAGCAATCAGGAAAATGAATATTTTCTGAAATTTTTACGTGGAAATGTAGGTTCCTCGCAGAATATTAAAATCTGTATCGCTGACAAATGTTTTGATCCAAAGAAAGATTTATCAAAAATCAAACTAACGCTATCTCCAAACGAGATTTTTACAGACCTATATTTAGAATTTGATTTGGGCATAACCGAAACCAGAGGGAATTTTGATCTGCATTTCGTCAACTCAGAAAATTTAAGGGATGTTTTTGTAATTGAAGCGGTCTACGATGTCTTCAATCCCAGCGTTGAAGAAACTAATCATAAGGATATTTCTATCGGAAGTATATATCCTAACCCCAGCAATAGGATAGCCCAAATTGATTATGATTTTAAGAATCCAAATGCAGTAGCTAAAATATCGATCAATAGTTTTATAGGCAATCCTGTGGCAGAATACATTCTTGACCCGGTAAGTAAAAGCCTTGTTATCAACGTGGCAAACTTCAATCCGGGAGTTTATTTTTACACTTTATATGTTGACAACAAGAATATAGTCACCAAAAAACTCGTTGTTAAAAAGTAAAACCAGTCTGTTCCAGGTATAATTGGATAAATATTAATATTCCCTTATATTTGCGCCTCGAAAAATAATGAAAAATCTCTCTCTATTTCTATCCTTATTTGTTGTCCTTTTGGGACTTTCTTCCTGCGGAAAGTTTTACAAATTAGAGAAAAGCACCAATTGGGAAGAACTTTATGAATCCGCCAATACATACTATAATGCAGAAGAATACAGCAAAGCCATTATTTTGTATGATAGAGTACTCCCTGTAATTCGCGGAAGTGAGAAAGCAGAACTTGCAGACTTCAATTATGCCTATTGTCACTTTAGACTAAAAAGATATATTGAAGCAGCAGGATATTTCAATTCATTTTATCAGACTTACAATAGAAGCCCACTTGCAGAAGAAGCATTGTTTATGAATGCTTATTCCCTGTATTTGGACGCGCCGGATTACAATCTTGACCAAAAAAGCAGTAGGGATGCCGTCAATGCCATACAGCTTTTTTTGAGCAGGTTCCCAGAATCTGATTCTTTTGAAAGAGCTACGGATATGATTGATGACCTTCAGGTAAGGTTTGAGGAAAAAGCCTATCAGGAATCCATATTGTATCTGAGATTAACAGAGGGATTATACCCCGGTGAATTTTACCGTGCTTGCTTGATTAATTTTCAAAACTTCGCTAAAAACTACCCGGACAGTAAGCACAATGAGGAATTGGGATTCAAATTGATTGAGGTTGCATTGAAATATGGAGAAAGGAGTGTTTTCGACAAGAAAGAAGAAAGACTGAAGGAGGTAAGCAAATATGCAGATCAGTTCATAAGAAAATATCCTGAAAGTAAATATTTGGGTCAAATAAATACCCTCGTAAAGGAATCTGAAACGCTCTTAGTAGCCCACTTAAAAATCAAAAAAGATTACGAGGAACAATTAGCGAAAGCTCAGGCTGCCAAAGAGGCAGAGAACAACTAACTTAATGAAATTATAAATAACTAATCATATGGCAATCAATCCATCAATTATCACCAGAGATTTGGATAAGGTTTCGGAACCAACCGGAAATCTTTATGAATCCATTCATATTGTATCTCAAAGAGCAAAACAGATTTCTTCTACCATGAAAGAAGAACTCAACAATAAGCTTTCTGAGTTTGCTTCCACTGTCGATAATCTTGAAGAAGTATTTGAAAACAAAGAACAAATTGAAATTTCCAAATTCTATGAAAGAATGCCAAAACCATCAACTTTGGCTATGGAGGAATTCATGGAGAAGAAGTTATATTTCAGACATCCTGATACAACCACCGAAGGTGAATAATGCAACTTAAAGGAAAGCGTATATTATTAGGAGTCACAGGTAGTATTGCTGCCTATAAATCAGCAATACTAGTTAGACTATTGGTCAAAGAAGGTGCGGAAGTTCAGGTCGTAATGAGTACTTCCGCCCTTGATTTCATTACCCCATTGACCTTGGCTACCCTTTCCAAAAACGCAGTTCACCATCAATTTCATGACCCAAAGTCTGGAAAATGGACAAATCACGTAGAGTTGGGTCTTTGGGCAGATTTATTTTTGATAGCTCCCATTTCTGCCAATACGATTTCCAAATTTGCGAACGGTATCTGTGATAACCTTTTGTCTGCTACCTATCTATCTTCAAGATGCCCGGTAATGATCGCTCCTGCCATGGATCTGGATATGTATCAGCATCCATCTGTTAAGAGTAACCTGGAAAAATTGTTGAGTTTCGGTAATTTAATCCTTGATGCTGAAGATGGTGAACTTGCGAGCGGTCTATCAGGATTTGGAAGATTAATGGAACCGGAACATATTCTTGAACATGTCATAGGTCACTTTTCCAAGAATGGGATTTTTGCAGGAAAAAAAATCCTAATTACCTCAGGACCTACCCAGGAGGCAATTGACCCCGTAAGATTCATCAGCAATCATTCTTCCGGAAAAATGGGAGCAGCTATAGCTGATGCATTTGCTGACAAAGGCGGCGAAGTTTACCTTGTTTTGGGAGTAGGTGCCAAAAAACCAAGCAACCCCAATATAAAAATATATCCGGTAAAAAGTGCTAGGGATATGTATCAGTCGGCATCCAATCTTCATTCCCAAATGGATATATGTGTTTTTGCTGCTGCAGTGGCTGATTATGCCCCCAAAGATATCGCATCAGAAAAGATCAAGAAAGAAGGAGAGGGAATGACCTTGGACCTTGTTAAAAACGTTGATATTGCCCTTTCTTTAGGTAAACTGAAAAAACCTCATCAAATCCACATTGGTTTTGCTCTGGAAACAGAAAATGAGGAATTCAATGCCAAGGCTAAACTTACCAAGAAAAATTTTGATATGATTGTCCTCAACTCTATGAAAGATACCGGGGCTGGATTCCAATTGGATACCAACAAGGTCAGTCTGTTTTTTGAGGATGGCCGATCTTTAATCTCAAATGTCCTTCCAAAAAAACAAATCGCAGAACTTATTTTGGAAGGAATAAAAAACATCCCTGTTAAAATCTGAGTATTGAATTATCGTTATCTTTAAAGATGAAATTCAACGTGAGGATAATATTTGTTTTGTTTTTATTTTTTCTCTGCAATCTTTCAGGTTTCAGTCAGGAACTGAATTTCACAGTAATTATTAACAGCGACAGGGCAAGGACCCAAGAGACTGCAATTTTTACAGACATGAAAGTCAATTTTGAACAGTTCTTAAATGGCAGATCATGGACAAATGACAAATTTCAACCCAATGAAAGAATCAAAGGCAATTTATTGATTACCATCAGTGACATGCCTCAAGTTGGGTTTTACAATGCTACCGTACAGATTCAGACTGTCAGACCAATCTATGGCACAAATTATGAGAGCTTGGTCATGAATTTTATTGACCGGAACTGGTCTTTTGAATTTCTTCAATCCCAGCCTCTTGAGTTCAACCGCTTCTCATTTTTAAATAACATCAGCTCTCTGCTTGCATACTATGCCTATATTTCATTAGGATTTGATTATGACAGCTTTTCCTTAAGAGGGGGCGATCCATATTTTGAAATAGCCAACACAATCGTCAATAACGCCCAGCAATCTCCCAGACCGGGATGGGGACCTAGCCCTAATGACAGGAGAAACCGGTATTGGCTGATCAATGATATATATACTTCCTCTGTTTTCAGCAGTATCAGAGAGGCAATCTACCTTTACCACAGAAAAGGAATGGATGTTATTCTGACAAATCCTGAAGAAGGATATCAGAATATACTTCAGGCCATAAAGTTGGTGGCTGAAGCAAATGAAGCCCAACCCAACAGCATCTTCACCATTGCATTTATTGACGCCAAAAGCGATGAAATCAGTAAGATACTGAAAAATGCACCCAAAGAAATCCGAACTCAGGCTGTAGAATTGCTTTTACGGCTTGATCCTAATAATTCAAGGAGATACAACGATCTTTTGAAAGGTTAAGGACATTTTTGTTAAGTTTGTTTTTCTGAATATTAAACCAAAAAATGCTCAAATCCCTCACCATTGCAAACTATGCACTGATTCAAAATTTAGAAATGGAGCCCAGTCCATATCTGAATATGATTACTGGTGAAACAGGTGCGGGTAAATCCATTATGCTTGGTGCAGTAGGACTTTTGTTGGGAAACAGAGCAGATATTAAGACTCTGCTCGATACTGACAAAAAATGTGTGGTAGAAGGGAATTTCTCCATTCAGGATTATGGGCTGGAGGATTTTTTCAAGAATGAAGACCTGGACTTTGAAAAGGAATCAATCATTCGAAGAGAAATAAGCCCTTCAGGAAAATCCCGGGCATTTATCAATGATACGCCTGTAAGATTGGAAACCCTCAAAGATTTGGGTAAGTATCTTATGGATATTCATTCCCAGCACGATAACCTGCTTTTGGGGGATGGGGAATACCAACTCGGATTGGTAGACGCTTTTTCATCGAATAAAACTGAACATGATGCATACCTTTTGTCCTACTTAAAATTTCAAGCTGCTAAAAAATCTTTGGATAAATTGTCTCTGGAAGCCTTGGAATTAAAGAAAGAAGCTGATTTCAATAAATTCCAATTGGAAGAGCTTTCGGTCCTCCGATTGGTGGAAGGTGAACAATTGGATTTGGAAAATGAACAGGAGATCCTGGAAAATGCTGAGGATATTAAATCCAAAATACAGGAAATACTTTCCCAGTTGAATGATGAGGAGTTCGGTGGATTAAAGACTTTGGCGTCGGCCAATCAAAGTATTCAGCAATTGACAAGATTTGCTCATAAATTCGAACCTTATGGGGAAAGATTCAAAAGTGTTTTGATAGAGTTGAAGGATATTGCCGAAAGTATGGAAGAAGAAGATGGGCTCATTGAAGTGGATTTTGAAAAACTGGAAATTGTAAGGGAAAGATTAAGCAAAATATATCACTTACAACAAAAACACGGGGTCGATTCTGTTGAGGGATTGATGGAGTTGGAAAAAGAATTAGCAGACAAGGTATTTCAGGTAGAAAACTTGGATGATGCTTTGGAAAAACTTCAAAAAGAAAAGGAACTTGCAGAAAAGGAATTAATGGAAAAGGGAGATGCACTGTCAAAAAAAAGGATGTCAGCATTTCTTCCTTTTTCAAATCAACTTGCTTCCTTATTACACCAACTTGGAATGGAGAACGCCCAAATCGATTTCTCCCATGAAAAAACCAGTCCCACAAAAAACGGTCTGGATAAAATCGACATTCTTTTTTCAGCCAACAAGGGTGTCAAACCTCAAGCCTTAAAACAAGTGGCCTCAGGCGGTGAATTTTCCCGTTTGATTTTTGCCATCAAATACATTATGGCTGATAAAATGGCTCTTCCTACTCTTATTTTTGATGAAATAGACACAGGAGTCTCCGGAGAGGTAGCACTTCAAATGGTACGCATGATGCAGGATATTGCCAAAAAACATCAGGTAATCTGTATCAGTCACCTCCCCCAAGTGGCCGCAAAAGGCAATCAGCATTATTTTGTTTATAAAGACAACAGTTCCGAAAAAACCATCAGCAAGATCAAATTGCTCCAAGGAGAGGAAAGAATCCTCGAAATTGCCAAAATGATAGCCGGAGAAAATCCATCCAATACAGCATTTGAAAATGCTAGGGAGTTGTTGGAGAGGTAGGGAGGTGTTTAAGATGCGCTATTTGATTCAGGCGTCTTCCCGAGTCCCCAATATTTTGAAAATCTTAAGAAAAGGAATGACATCAGGTTAAACCCATCTGGCCTCGGCAAGCTCGGCCACCGGGGTCGTCTAGTTGAGAGGTGGGGGTGGGAAAAGCGGCGCCGCCGCTTTTCCCACCCCCACCTTTATTAACCAGATTCTCCGTTCCCCGAGCTTGCCGAGGGGCAAATCAGAATTCTATCATTGGTAGTAATCAACATTTTATAAATATTGGGGAATCGCAATGATGGCACCCCATCATCTCTCATCTCTTTCTGAAATCTCTATTCAAACCCTCTTGGTTCTTGTATCTTGGCTCTTGGCTCTTGGCTCTTGAATCTAATCCTCGCATCTCTCATCTCAAATCTCTCCCCTCCCCTCTCAAATCTTAAATTTTTCCCTATTTTTACCCTTTGATTTAAAACCAACCAAAACGATATATTATGCCTGAGAATTTATTGAAAGGAAAGCTAGGAATCATCACAGGAGCCTTAGATGAAAACTCCATTGCTTGGAAAGCTGCTTTGAAAGCTCACGAACAAGGTGCGAAGTTTGTACTGACCAATGCGCCAATTGCGATGAGAATGGGGGCTATCAAAGAATTGGCAGAACATTGCAATACTATTATTATTCCTGCCGATGCCACTTCCTTGGAAGATATTGAAAAATTATATGCCGAATCAAAGGAATATTTGGGTGGAAATTTTGACTTTTTGTTGCATTCGATAGGCATGTCACCCAACATCCGAAAAGGCCGATCCTATGGCGATCTGAACTATGATTGGGTTAATAAATCCTATGATGTATCCGCTATTTCTTTTCACAAAATGATGCATATCGCCGAGAAAATGGATATAATGAATGAATGGGGCTCCATTCTCGGTTTGTCATACATCGCTGCACAAAGGGTTTATCCTTTTTATACAGATATGGCTGATGCCAAAGCTTTATTGGAAAGTATTGCCAGAGGATATGGCTACAGATATGGTAAATTGAAGAAAGTAAGGGTAAATACTATTTCCCAATCACCGACCAAAACTACAGCAGGAACAGGAATCGGCGGGTTTGACGCCTTCTACAATTTTGCTGAATCCATGTCCCCATTAGGTAATGCTTCAGCTGAGGCTTGTGCGGATTATATCATCACCATGTTTTCAGACCTCACTAGATATGTCACCATGCAGAACCTCTTCCATGATGGCGGATACTCCACAACAGGCATCTCAGAGGAATTGATGGAGCAGTTCAGGGATTTGTAGGGAGCAGCTTAGAAGACCGAAAATTAGAGAGGGTTTAACCCTCTTTTTTTGTGGGAAAAAATCATCATCATCAGTGTCAGAATTAACATTAAAGGCCCAAAGAATCAACCTTTTTGATAAATTCGACTTTTTCGAGAACCAGACCATTTGCAGGGGCATGTATGGGAATGTTTTGGAGTTCAGGTTTTTTCAATGACTGCGCAATTTCTTCCAAGCTTAAATTTCCCAATCCCAATTCAATCAGTACCGTAATCATCTTCCGGATTTGATACCGTAAGAATCCCTTTCCTTTTACTATGAAGGTATATGCCTGCTTGGGAATCAATCCCAATCCTGCATTGGCATGTTGGATAATATCCGCCTCTATAATTTCCCTGAAATAGTCATCGCTCACTTTATCAATTGAACAATAGCTTTGAAAGTTGTGCTTTCCTTGAAACAACTTAGCCCCTAACTTCATTAATCCAATATCCGGATATCCTACAAAATAGGCCAAATTTGCTGCTGCAAAAGGATGGAACTTCTCCCCGAAAGCAAAGTTGTAATGATATTCCTTGTAAGCTACATCCTGAATGATATTGAAATGGGATGGAGCCGGTTGAACTTCCAATAATCTGATATCCGAGGGTAATATTGCATTGACAGCATCAAGAAGATCAAATGGCATTTCATGTTTGAGAAATAATTCGAAAGCTCCCCTGTTACAAGACACTCCGGCATCTGTCCTGCTTGCACCGAGGATGATAGAATCTTCATGCCTGAGGATAAACCGGAAGGCTTTTTCCAAAGTCCCTTGAATAGTTTTGACGCCGGTCTGTTTTTGCCACCCGTGATAACCTGTCCCGAGGTATTGAATATAAAATAGGTAAGTAAAAGGTCGGGACCGCATTAAAGGATTGGGGGAAGTATTTGTTTAGGTCAATAAAAGTAGAACGATATTCTCAAATTGAAAAATTCAAAGACAATTGACTAAATATGAAAGTTAAAATTTGGTTAAAAATCCCAAAGTCTTTGAAAAACCGAATTATTAAAATCCTTCTATCTTTTTATTTTTTTATTGATAAAGATTTATTATGATTTTTATCAATAAAAATGATGTTTTTTTAAAACTAATAATTATTAAAAAAATTAAAATTAATCTGTTTATTATTATAAAAAAATTATTCTTTAAAAAAGAACTCATCACAATATTATTTTCCCCTTTAAAAATCATATTTAAAATTTTTATAGTTTTCAATATATTATTTTTGCATATTAAATACTATTTTTTGTTTTTTATAATTTTTAGTAGATTTGATTATAACATTAAACACCAATTCAACACTTATGAGAAACTTTTCAATCGCCGGCAATCTGAACAAGGTTTGGATGCTGGCACTCGTCGCCTTTATGGTGGCATGCTCTCAATTTGAGGCCCAAGGGCCTGATGATGTTAATCTGGAAAATGCTGAGGAATTAGCCTCCGCATTTAGTATGGATCCTTATGGATTAGGATTGGAGAATGCGCGGGTTCCTTTAGAAGGAAAAGGAACTGCTTCGGAACCAGTTTCAGATGGAGGGATAACACCATACATCATAACCGGTACAAGTGGTGGTGGCAATAGAACTTGTGATGAAGTAGCAACTGCATACGGCATCGGTTCTTTTGAAAATTCGTTTGAACAAATAAATACACCATTCACAAACAATACCGCCACATTTGGTTTACTTACTGCCACTACAGATGGAACTTTTGTTTCATGGAGCATAGAAGTTCCAGAAGGATATTGCGTTAAATATGTTGCAGCTGTTGTTAAAGGTGGTAATGATGCCAATGTTTATTTCTATGAAGGAGATGTTAGTGGTGATTCTGGATTGGCTTCTCCTGGCGCTGGTGGTAGTGGCGGTGCTGCTTCATTAAGTAACCTTCGTTTTTGCTATACCTTGGAGGAAAAGCCTGATGCTCCAATAGTGGAAGGTGATGAGGAATGTTTTGTGGAAGACTTGGTACTGAGAGCCACATTGGCGGATGGTGTTACGATTCCGGAGGGATATACACTACAATGGTACAAAAAAGTTAATGGTGAATATGTAGCACTTGGAGAAGGTGAAGAACCAATATTGGATGAAGTGGGCTCTATTGACTATTATGCAGCTTTTGTAAACGGTTGTTCAAGTGAAATGTCAAATGCCGCCACCTTGACTATCAATCCTTTGCCTGGCCCACCAACTGGTGGAGATCAGGATGAGGAAGTCTGTGATTTTAGTAAACTTACAGCTACGGTTAAAGATGTTCCAGATGGAGTCAGCATCGTATGGTATGATGCCCCAACGGGTGGTAATGTGGTTACAGATCCTTCCTTGGTATATGATCCTTCCGGAGACGAGGTTCAAACAGCGACTTTCTATGCTGAGGCTGTAAATGACGAAACAGAATGCGTAAGTGCAACAAGGACCATGGTTACTTTAACATTAAGACCTTGCACAAGGGAATGCTATGATGATGAATCTGCTACTGGTAGAGGCAATGCATTTACTAATAGGCGTCCAGCCACCTGGTTTCAGTGGAATACTAGAGGTGAATTAATAACTGGAGTTGATCTGGTTTATGGCAGGCAACTGGAAAAAGCAGGTAGTGTTACCATTTCTGGTCCTGATGGAGGCTTTAGAACAATAACTGTTACCCTTGATCCAGGTTTTAGATTTGCACAAGATGCTGATGGCAACATCGTAAGCGGTGCGCTTAAAGTTTTCGCTTCTAATACTCAATTTACACAATTCAGTGGGTTCAGCGGAGCTTTACAAAGTAACACCGCAACAATACGTGTTCCGGATACAGGCTTCTACTTTGTTCATGGAGATATAGAAAGAAAGATAGATTGCCCAATTGCAGATTAACAGAAACATTTAACCATTAGACAACCAAACCCTGGTAGCTTGAGTTACCGGGGTTTTTGATTTAAGATATTGTATTGAACAACTATTTTTGTACTCAAGGATGATTTATTAACTAACGAAATGACAAAGTATAGGCCAATGTTACTCTTGATCCAAATACAGCATTAAAAATTTGCGATAAACTTATCTTTGCCACCTCGACAACAGGAGAACTCTGTAAACATCAAGGCTAACAGATTTCTCCCTATGGTCGAAATGACAAGGACAAGAAAATTCAAGTAGCAATCCATCAAACCAAGGATATGTCTTGCGTCTTGTATCTTTTGCCTTGTGTCTTACATCTTCAATCTCAAATCCAACGTCTCAAATCTCTAAACATTCTCCGCTAACCAATCGCCTACTTCCGAAGTTTTAAAGGCTTTTCCGCCTTCAGCAATATCCTCTGTAACGATACCTGCTGCCAAGGACTTATTGACGACATCTGAGATGGCTTGTGCCTCAGCTTTGAGATCGAAAGCATAATCAAACATCATGGCCGCGGATAACACGGTTGCCAATGGGTTGGCAATATCTTTTCCCGCAGCTTGTGGATAAGAACCATGGATGGGTTCAAATAGCTTGTTCTCGGTACCTAAGGAAGCCGATGGCATCAGTCCCATAGAACCGGAAATCACAGATGCCTCATCTGTCAGAATATCTCCAAAAAGATTTTCTGTGATCAACACATCATAGGCCTTTGGCCATTGGATCAAGCGCATGGCCACGGCATCCACAAATTCATATTCCACCTTCACATCAGGATACTCAGGTGCCAATTCCTGTACGGTTTCCCTCCATAGTCTTGAAGTTGCCAAGACATTGGCTTTATCCACGCAGGTGAGTAATTTTCTTCTCTTTTGTGCGGCCTCAAAACCCATTCTTGCCAATCGGGTGATTTCCTCTTTGGTATAGACATTGGTATCAAAAGCTTTGGTACCTTGTTCATTTCTTCCTCTAGGTTCTCCAAAGTAAATCCCCCCTGTCAGTTCCCTGAAGAAAACGAAATCAACTCCCTCCACCCTTTCCAATCTCAAAGGAGATTTATGGATCAAAGATGGGAAAGTAAAAGTCGGTCTCACGTTAGCAAACAAACCCAATTGCTTCCTCATGGATAAAAGACCCTGTTCAGGCCTGACCTTTGCCTTAGGATCATTGTCATACTTTGGATCACCAATGGCTCCAAAAAGAACGGCATCAGCCCTCAGGCAAACCTGATGGGTGGAATCAGGATATGGATCTCCTGTCAGATCAATAGCCGTTGCTCCTACAGGTGCTTCCTCAAATGTAATTTTGTGATTGAATTTTTTGGCGACAGCATTTACTACTTTAACTGCCTGTGCAATTACTTCAGGGCCGATGCCGTCACCCGGCAATAGCGCGATATTCATTTCCATAAAAGTTCGTTTTTTCTTGGTCTGGGGTATCTTTTGGATTTTTTTTATCCCCTGGTATATTGATTTTAATCTGCTCAATAATATTGAGCATTTTCTCTGTTGCTTTTAATGCTGCTACAGTTTGGTCACTGTCAAGACCTTTGGTTTTAAATATCTTCCCATATTCCCAGGTAATAACCGTTTCCACAAAGGCATCTGTTTTCCCCCCTGGTGGAATGGTCACATGATAATTGACCAGTTTTGGTAATTCCCTGTTGATAGATTTGTAGATCTTTTTCAAGGCCTTCATAAAAGCGTCATATTGACCATCCCCTGATGAACCTTCCTCATAGCTTTCGCCATTGATGCTGATCTTCAATTGAACAGTTGGTCTGAGGCCTTTGGAATGACTGAGGTTATAGCCTTCGATAAAGATATTATGAGATATGGAGTTGTTTTGAAGTACGTCTGAGATGATGTAAGGTAAATCCTCTGTGGTGACCCGCTCCTTTTTATCCCCCAATTCAATAATTCTCTGGGTTACTTTGGTAAGTTCATCGGGTTCTAGGGAAATCCCCAATTCCTGGATATTCTTGACAATATTGGCTTTGCCTGAGGTTTTTCCCAAAGCATATTTCCGTTGCCTTCCAAAGCGTTCGGGAAGGAGATCATTAAAATAAAGATTCTTTTTATTGTCTCCATCAGCATGTATGCCTGCAGTCTGGGTGAATACATTTTCCCCAACAACAGGTTTGTTGGATGGTATATGTTGTCCGGAAAATTGTTCCACCAACTTACTTACCCTAAAGATCTTGTTTTCCTTTACACTCAATCTGAAATCAGTAAAGTCCTTTAAAACAGCTATAACCGATTCTAAAGGTGCATTTCCGGCCCTTTCTCCCAAACCGTTGACAGTAGTATGGATTCCCGAAATTCCATTATAAATGGCTTCGAGCACGTTGGCTACAGAAAGGTCATAATCATTATGGGCATGAAAATCAAAGTGGGTATCCGCGTATTCGGAAGTGATCAATTTGATAAAATGCGAGACTTCCCTAGGATGTAAAAGTCCCAAAGTATCCGGTAACATGATTCTACGAACAGGCAATTGTGTCAATTGACCAATCAAATCCATGGTATAATTCATGGAATTCCTCATTCCATTACTCCAATCTTCCAAATAGACATTGACGCATACCTTTTTGGATTGGGCATATTCCACGCTTTTCCGGATATCTTCAAAATGCGCCTCAGGTGTTTTTTTCAATTGATGGGTAAGATGATTTTCTGAACCCTTTGTCAAAAGGTTCATCACCTGTGCCCCGGATTCTAAAATCCAGTTCACAGAAGCCGGAGTATCCACGAATCCCAAAACCTCAACTCGGTCTAAATATCCTTTTTCAGAAGCCCATTGGGTAATTTTTTTCACCCCTTCCATTTCACCTTCCGAAACCCTGGCCGATGCCACCTCAATCCTGTCCACCTTTAGTTCTTCCAATAGCAATTTGGCTATCTGAAGCTTTTCTGAAGGCAGGAAAGAAACTCCTGAGGTCTGTTCTCCATCCCTCAGTGTGGTATCCATGATTTCTATTTTCCTGTTGTTACCCATTTGGATTGTAGATTGTAGATTGTAGATTTTAGACTTTAGTCCCGTAGCAATCGGGATTGGATTTAAAAATCGACAATATTTTGATCAGAAGTTCCTTACTTATTCTCAGCGAAGGTGATGATTTCATCCTTGATGTTTAGGAGGTAATCTATATCATCAAAGCCATTTTTCATGTTTTCTTTTTTGTAGGAATTGATATCAAAAGTCTCATATTGACCAGTTGATAACAAAGTAATGGCCTGTTTGTCAATATCAATTTCAATTTCTGTACTTGGATTTTCCTCAACAGCATTGAACAAGACTTCTGCAAACTCAGGACTGATGGTAACCGGAAGGACTCCAATATTGAGGCAGTTATTTTTAAAGATATCTGCAAAAAAGCTGGAAACCACACACCTGAACCCATAATCATAAAGGGCCCAAACGGCATGCTCTCTACTTGATCCTGAACCAAAGTTCTTCCCTGCCAAGAGGATTTTGCCGGAATAGGTCGGATCATTTAGTACAAAGTCTTTTTTGGGGTTACCTTCCACATCGTATCGCCAATCGCGGAAAAGGTTGTCACCAAAACCTTCTCTTTCCGTCGCCTTTAAGAAGCGGGCAGGAATAATCTGATCGGTATCCACGTTTTCAGCTGGCAATGGGACTACTGTACTTTTGAGTTTATTAAATTTATCGTAAGCCATTTTCTTTTTTGATTTGGATTAAAACACCTCTCTCGGATCACTGATTTCACCTGTTACCGCCACTGCTGCAACTGTAAGTGGGCTGGCCAATAAAGTCCTTGCGCCCGGTCCCTGTCTTCCCTCAAAGTTTCTGTTGGAAGTGGAAACGGCATATTTGCCTGAAGGAATTTTATCGTCATTCATGGCCAAACAAGCTGAACAACCAGGTTGACGCAATTCAAAACCTGCATCTTCCAGTATCTTTACCAGACCTTCTTCATGGGCCATTTTCTCCACTTCTCTTGATCCGGGAACAATCCAAGCTGTGATGTTATCGGCTTTATGTTTTCCTTTGACAAACTGGGCAACAGATCGGATATCTTCTATCCTGCCATTGGTACAGCTTCCCACGAAAACATAGTCTACTTTTTTGCCTTTGATGGCTTCTCCTGGAGCAAATCCCATATAATCCAATGACTTCATGTAGGAGATTTTGTTACTTCCTTCCATTCCTTCAGTGGTAGGAATAAAGCCTCTGACTTTGATTCCCATCCCTGGATTGGTACCATAGGTGATCATTGGCTCAATGTCGTTGCCATCAAAATGATATTCTTTATCAAAAACAGCCCCTTCATCAGTTTTGAGGGTTTTCCAATGTGCTACTGCTTTATCCCAAGCCGCACCTTTTGGAGCATACTGCTTCCCATTTAGGTAGTTGAAAGTAGTTTCATCAGGAGCAATCAGTCCACCCCTTGCACCCATTTCAATACTCATGTTACAGATGGTCATTCGGGCTTCCATGCTAAGGCTTTTAATGGCCGATCCTGCATATTCCACAAAATACCCTGTTGCGCCGGCAGCGGAAATCTTCGCGATAATGTAAAGAATGATGTCTTTTGAAGTCACTCCACTTCCCAATTCACCATCCACCGTGATTCTCATTTTTTTGGCTTTCGTCTGCATGATGCATTGGGTAGCCAAGACCATTTCAACCTCAGAAGTACCGATACCAAAAGCAATCGCACCAAATGCACCGTGCGTAGAAGTATGGCTGTCTCCACAGACAATGGTCATTCCCGGTTGGGTGACACCCAATTCCGGACCGATTACATGGACAATGCCATGATGCGCAGAACCAAGGTCATGCAGTTCAATATTGTACTTCTTGCAGTTTTCCCGGAGTCTTTCCACCTGCATACGGGAAAGTTTATCCTTGATGGTTTTGTCTTGGTCTACTGTAGGCACATTGTGGTCAGGAGTAGCTATAGTCCTTTCCGGATATAAAACACCAACACCGCGTCTTTCAAGATTGAGGAATGCCACTGGACTGGTCACTTCATGGATAAAATGCTTATCAATGAAGAACACATCAGGCCCACCGGGTACAGAACGTACCACATGGGCATCCCATATTTTATCAAATAATGTTTTCTTTTCCATTTTACTCTAGGATCACTTTGTCTTTGACAGGTATTTTATTTAAGGCATCTACATATGCCTGGGCGGAAGCCAATACGATATCTGAATTGGATGCAAAACCATAATAGGGCTTATCCTCTTTCATCAGACGCATATGGACCTTGGCCACATCATCACTTCCTGCAGTGATGGCCTGAATCAGAAATTCCTCCAATACGATATCAGGCTTTACTATTTTTTCTATGGCTTTCAGCACAGCATCTACAGGACCATTGCCTGCTGCTTTGGATTCAAATGCTTTTTCGCCAACTTTCAGTTCGACTGTGGCACTGATTTCCCCATTGGACTGATAGCTCACCTTTCCCAATTCGATAAATGAGGACTCATCCAAATATTTACCGACCAAGGCCAATAGATCTTTTGGACCAATGTCCCTCTTGGAATCAGCCAAGGTCAGAAAATCCTCATAAACTTCCCGTAATGCTTCACCTTCCAACTCCACACCCAAACCATCTAAATGATGTTTCAAGGCTGCCCTCCCGCTTCTTGCAGTCAATACTATCGACGATTCATGTACACCGACTTCTTTGGGATCAATGATTTCATAATTCTCCCGGTGTTTCAATACCCCATCCTGATGGATGCCTGAAGAATGCGCAAAGGCATTTCTTCCAACAATCGCTTTGTTAGGTTGGACAGGCATATTCATCAACTTGGAAATCAGCCTGCTCGTTCCATATATTCTTTCTGTTTGGATATTAGTATAGACAGGGATATCGTGATGGCACTTGATAGCCATGACCACTTCTTCCATAGAAGTGTTACCTGCTCTTTCACCGATACCATTGATGGTCAGTTCAGCTTGTCTTGCCCCGTTCTGAACCCCTGCAATGGTATTAGCCGTAGCCATACCAAGATCATTATGACAATGAGTGGAAATGATGGCTTTGTCAATATTGGAGACGTTTTCCTTTAAATAGCGGATAATAGCTCCGTATTGTTCGGGAAGACAGTATCCTGTAGTATCTGGAATATTGACAACAGTTGCCCCGGCTTTGATGGCTGCTTCTATGATTTTGGCCAAAAAAGGCAATTCTGCCCTTCCCGCATCCTCAGCATAAAACTCCACATCCTCCACAAAACTTTTGGCATACTTGACGGCCTTTACTCCTCTTTCAATGATGTTTTCAGGAGTTGACCTTAACTTGTATTGAATGTGATAAGGAGATACACCTATCCCAGTATGAATTCTGCCTTTCTTGGCATATTTCAGTGCCTCGGCAGCTACTTGTATATCCTTCTCTACTGCTCTTGAAAGGGCGCAGATGATAGGATTAGAAACCGCTTTGGAAATTTCAACCACTGAATTGAAATCACCGGGGCTGGATATTGGAAATCCAGCCTCAATGATATCCACTCCAAGTGCTTCCAAAGCTTTAGCCACTACTATCTTTTCCTGGGAGTTCAACTGACAACCCGGAACCTGCTCCCCATCCCGGAGAGTAGTATCAAATATCCAAAGCTTTTCACTCATCTTTTAATTGTTTTCTGGTCTCAATTTTCTGACAGTTGCTCCTGCTTGCCACATTTCAGAATCTCTCAATTCTTTCAATTCAGCTTCCAACTTCACTCTGTAATCTGGCTTGCTGTTGGAATCAATGGACTTTTGCGCCTCTTTTCCGGTCTTCACACTGTTGTACAATTCTTCAAAAACCGGCTTGGTAGCATCTCTGAAAGGCTTCCACCAATCCAAAGCTCCTCTTTGTGCCGTGGTGGAACAGTTGGCGTACATCCAGTCCATTCCGTTTTCTGCTACCAATGGCATCAGACTTTGAGTCAATTCCTCAACAGTTTCATTGAAAGCTTCAGAAGGTGTATGACCATTTGCTCTCAATACTTCATATTGTGCAGCAAAAATTCCCTGAATCGCTCCCATCAAAGTCCCTCTTTCTCCTGTCAAATCAGAAGTAACTTCCCTGTAAAAGTCAGTTTCAAAAAGGTAGCCTGAACCTACACCGATTCCCAATGCGATTACCCTGTCTTTGGCCCTTCCGGTTGCATCTTGGAAGATGGCATAAGAAGAATTCAAACCTCTGCCTTCCACAAACATTCTTCTTAAAGAAGTCCCGGAGCCTTTGGGCGCTACCAAAATAACATCTACGTCTGCTGGAGGGATAATACCGGTTTTTTCTTTGTAGGTCACTCCAAATCCATGGGAGAAATAAAGTGCCTTGCCCGGAGTAAGGTGTCTTTTCACCATGGGCCATGCTGCAATCTGACCTGCATCTGAAAGTAGGAACTGAAGGATGGTGCCTTTTTCACAGGCCTCTTCCAGTTCAAACAATGTTTCACCGGGAACCCAACCATCAGCAACAGCTTTGTCCCAGGTTTTAGAGCCTTTCCTTTGGCCAACAATGACGTTGAAGCCATTGTCTTTAAGATTGAGTGCCTGACCGGGTCCTTGGACTCCATAGCCCAAGACGGCAATTACTTCATCTTTCAATACTTCTCTAGCTTTCTCCAAAGGAAACTCCTCTCTGGTTACTACATTTTCTTCTACTGATCCGAATTTCAGTTTCATAGTGTTATTTTATTAGGTTTGATTATTTAAATATTCTTGAACAGAAAACTTTGGTTTGGCAATGGCCACCCTTCCCGAACGGGAAAACTCCAAAAGGTTGAAGGGTTTGAGTATTTCCAACAATGCCTGTGTATCTTCCTTATGACCGGTAAATTCCAGCACCACAAATTCCTTCTCCGCAGCAATGATATGTGCATTGAACTGCCTGATTACTTTTTCCAATTGGGGATCAAGGCTATCTATAGGGATTTTATACAAAGCGATCTCCTGATAAACCACCTCATCATCCATGAAGTAGTAAGCTTTGATGACATCGATTATTTTTTCAATTTGGTTTACAAGTTGAATAATCTGCTCTTCCGTGACAGTGGCTTCAATAGTAATTTTGTGTATTCCATCCAACCTGCTTTCAGAAGCGGTCAACGCACTGATATTGATCCCTCTTCTTGTGAAAATAATGGTGATCCTATTGAGGATTCCAATGAAATTCTCTGTATAAACTAAAATGGTATAACGATTCATATATACTTTTTAGGTTTTAGCTTAATCTAACTTCTTCTACAGAACAACCTGTGGCAATCATTGGAAATACATTATCTTCTTTTTCTACGACCACTTCAAGGAAGAAAGGCCCATCATGGATTAACATTTGAGCGACCGCCTCACTGAGATATTCTCTTTCAGTAACTTTCACAGCTTTGATGTTATAAGCCTCAGCTATTTTGATGAAATCAGGGTTTTCCAGTTCAGTGAAAGAATACCTTTTGTCAAAGAACATTTGTTGCCATTGACGTACCATTCCCAGATAATTGTTGTTGAGCAAAACGACCTTCACAGGCGCTTTGGTCTGCATGATGGTACCCAATTCCTGAATGGTCATCTGAATTCCCCCATCCCCTACTACACAGATTACCTGTCGGTTATAATTGTGTAATTGGGCACCAAGTGCCGCAGGAAGGGCAAAACCCATAGTTCCCAAACCACCTGATGTAACCTGTGTCCTGGTTTTTTTGTAATCAAAATAGCGCCATGCAATCATCTGATGCTGACCTACGTCAGTGACCAATACGGCATCATCTTCTTTGTACTGATTGATCAATCTGATCACCTCTCCCATATGCAATCCACCTTGGGTGGCATAGAGATCCTTGCCCATTACTGCTTCCCTTTCTTCATTTTCAAATTCCCTGAATCGCTGCATCCATTCGGGGTGGCTGTTCGGCTTGACTGCTTCAATTAGCATGGATAAACTTTGCTTACAATCACCCAATATGGGCACCGTACATTTCACATTTTTATTGATTTCAGCAGGGTCTAGCTCCAAGTGAATTACCTTGGCCTGCTTGGCGTATCTTCTTAAGTCGCCGGTAACCCTGTCATCGAAGCGCATACCTATTGCGATCAGCACATCGCATTTATTGGTCAGCATATTTGGTGCGTAATTGCCATGCATTCCCAATTTACCCACATAAGAAGGATGACTTTCAGGCAAAGATCCCGATCCTAAAAGTGTAGAAGCCGCAGGAATACCTGTTTTATCCAAAAATGACTTCAGCTCTTCCTCAGCCTTACCTATGACTACTCCCTGACCAAAAAGGACAAAAGGCCGCTCTGATTCATTGATCAAAGTTGCTGCTGCCTGTATTTTGGGCATCTCTATGGTAACATACGGCCTATATGAACGGATCCCCAAACAAGGTACGTAATTGAACTCCCCAAATTCCACTTGAGCATTTTTTGTAATATCTATCAAAACAGGACCCGGTCTTCCCGACCTCGCAATATGAAATCCTTTGGCAATGGCAGGGGCAATTTCCTCTACGGATCTTACCTGAATATTCCATTTGGTCCCAGGCATGGAAATACCGACCATATCTGTTTCCTGAAAAGCATCAGTTCCCAACAGATGTGCAGCTACCTGCCCGGTAATACACACCAATGGCGTACTGTCAATCAAAGCATCAGCCAATCCGGTAATCAGGTTTGTAGCACCAGGACCAGAAGTAGCCAAGGCAACTCCAACTTTACCGGAAACTCGGGCATAACCCTGTGCTGCATGGATAGCCCCCTGTTCGTGTCGGGTCAAAACATGTTTCACCTGGTCCGCATAATCATAAAGGGCATCATAAACAGGCATGATGGCACCTCCAGGATAACCGAAAATGTATTCCGCATTTTCAGCTATCAGAGATCTTACTACGATATCTGCTCCTCTTATCATGGTTGCTTAATTTATTAAAATTGATCGGTCACGCAGCCTTCGGAGGCAGATGATACCAACTTGTTGTATTTTTTCAAAGTACCTTGAAGGTCACTCAGATCTTTGTTTTTCCAAACTTTTTTCCTTGCTTCCATTTCAGCATCACTTACTTCACAGCTCAGACTGAGAGAATCAGCATCAATGGTAATGATATCCCCATCTCTGAGAAGTCCAATCGGACCGCCTGAATAAGCCTCAGGAGTTACGTGTCCTACCACAAAGCCATGTGTGCCCCCGGAAAACCTTCCATCAGTGATCAATGCTACATCTGAACCTAATCCCGCTCCAATGATCATGGAAGTTGGTTTGAGCATTTCAGGCATTCCCGGTCCACCTTTGGGGCCGATATATCTGATGACAATAACTTCTCCTTTATTGACTTGCTTATTTTTAATTGCTTCATTGGCTTCCAGTTCCGAATCATAAACTTTGGCTGGACCGGTAAAGGATTTCCCTTCTTTTCCGGAGATTTTCGCTACGGATCCTTCGGGTGCTAGATTGCCTTTGAGTATGCACAAATGGCCTGTCTCCTTTAATGGTCGCTCAATTGGGTGGATCACATTAACCATGGAAGGAACTACAGGATCAATGTTGGCTAGATTTTCAGCCAAGGTTTTGCCCGTAACGGTCATACAATCTCCGTGTAGCATGCCATTGTTCAACAGGTATTTCATAAATGCAGGAAGACCACCTTGTTCAAACAAATCTTCCATCAAGAACTTACCTGAGGGTTTGAAATCCCCTAACAACGGTGTAGCATGGTTGACCCTTTTAAAATCGTCCAGGGTGAAATCAACGCCTGCTGTCTTGGCAATGGCCAAAATATGTAATACTGCATTGGTACTGCCACCTAAGGCGACGGCAACCGTAACTGCATTTTCAAGACTTTTCTTTGTGACGATATCTTTTGGTTTGATGTCCTTTTCCAAAAGGATTTTCAAATACTCTGAAACCTCTTTGCATTCCCTTACTTTTTCGTCTGCAGTGGCCGGAGTGGATGAACTGTAAGGCAAAGACATCCCCATGGCCTCGATCGCCGAGGACATGGTATTGGCAGTGTACATTCCCCCGCAGGCACCTGCACCCGGACAGGCATTTCGGATCACGCCGTCATAATCTTCATCTCCCAATTCACCTTTTACTCTTTTCCCATAGGCTTCAAAAGCAGAAACAATATTGAGCTTTTCACCTTTATAAATACCGGAACGGATAGTACCACCGTAGACCATGATGGAAGGCCGGTTGATTCTCAACATTCCCATTATTGCTCCTGGCATATTTTTGTCACAACCTGCAACAGCTATACAGCCATCAAAAGAATGTCCAAGAATAAAGGATTCAATGGAGTCTGCTATGATTTCTCTGGAGACAAGGGAATATCTCATACCTGAGGTACCCATTGAAATCCCGTCAGAAATCCCAATGGTATTAAAAACCAAACCGGTCAGACCATAAGTAGCAGAAGCTTCCTTGATCAGACCGGCGAAGTCATTGAGGTGCATATTGCAGGGGTTACTTTCATAGCCGCAACTGGCTACCCCTACAAAAGGCTGATTCATTTGTTTGTCAGACATGCCCGTGGCATATAACATGGCTTTTCCTGCGGGATGTTCTTCGTTCTGACTGATTTCCCAACTGTGTTTTTTCAAACTCATGGTTACTTTAGGTAGGTTTAAGAGCTACAAAAAAAAATGCCTCATCATCTGAGGCACTTACATTTGTATGGTTGTTTGTCAAATATAGTCTAGCGCCCCGTCATTTATTACAAATGAGAATAATAAAACTTAAGGGAGTGACTATGTTAAACATGTGGTTATGATTTCTTTTTGATTTTGTTGACACAATATTAAACCCCAATTTCCATACTTACAATATTTAGTTTCTTTTTTTAAACAGAAAAATGATTTTTAAGACTGCTTTTTATATTTTTATAAAAATTTACTATTGTATATCAATCAATTGAAAGAATATAAATTTAAATTTTTGAAAAGTTTTTAGTTATTTCAAAACATTATATCAATTTTCGTTATTTTCAATCTCTAATGAATTTTATTGAGTTTTTTTTAATTAAAATTTTATTATGATGAATATTCAACAACTCTTTGTTTTAAACTTGATCAAATCTAAAAAGTATTGATTATTGGATGTCAGATGACCGATGACCGATGTTTTGCGCATATGATAAAGAATACCATTGTTCGTGGAAATTATAGAGAGAGGTGTGTCATTTTTCTTCCTCATAATCTTCATGTATTGTTATTTTTCAAAATTGGACAGCCTTCTCACTTCAAGGATTTCTTTTTTATAATCATATTTACAGTCTTCAAACAAATACCGTATCAATGATCTGTTTCCCAAATGCCAAAATCAACTTAGGTTTACACATTACTGCAAAAAGAAAGGACGGATACCATGACATCGAAACCTGTATGGTTCCTATCCCGCTTTATGATGCATTGGAAATGATTGTCGACAAAAAGACAGTTTTTAATATTTCCGGTCTTGCTATTCCTGGCGATGAGAAGGATAATTTAATTCTAAAGGCTTTAAAATTACTGAGAAAGGATTTCAATGATCTTCCCCATGTGCATATACATCTGCTGAAAAACATCCCAATGGGTGCAGGATTAGGCGGTGGTTCTGCTGATGCAGCATTTGCTTTGACACTGATGAACAAGCTTTTTGAACTTTATTTGGAGGATTGGTTTTTGGAGGAATATGCGGCACAGCTTGGAAGTGATTGCGCTTTTTTCATTCAAAATACGCCCAAGATTGCTACAGGAAGAGGGGAAATATTGGAACCGGTCGAAGTCGACCTGAAAGGAGACCATATCCTATTGGTCAAGCCACCGATACATATCGGCACCAAAGAAGCTTATGCAGGTGTTAATCCCAAAAAACCAAATGAATCCTTAAAGGAGATATTGGCAGATAAAACCTTATGGAAAGCGCATTTGGTCAATGATTTTGAGGCCAGTATTTTTCCCATGTATCAGGAATTGGCTAGTATCAAAAATCAACTTTATGAGATGGGTGCTTATTATGCAGCGATGTCAGGGTCGGGATCGGCAGTATTTGGATTGTTTGGTGAAGCCCCTAAAGAAATTTCCTGGCCTGAAACTTACTTTTCATTTGAAGGATTGTTATAAAATATAAATATGTTTTATATTTACGTATCAAAAATAAGAAATGGCAACATTCACTACTTCCCTTCCCGATGAACTGCTGGCAAAACTTGCTGAACAGGCAAAGAAGTTGGAGCTACCCAAAAACAAATTGATTGAAAATGCGCTAAATCTTTATTTGGAACATTTGAAGAGATCTGCCTATGTCAAATCCTATAAATCAGCAGCCGAAGATGAGGATATTTTACTGATGGCTGAAGAAGGAATGGCGGACTATTTGAAACAAATAGAGGATGAAGCAGGGTGAAATCTGGTTTGCAGACCTGAATCCAACCAAAGGAAGTGAACAGGCAGGGTTCAGGCCAATTGTCATTTTGAGTGGCAATTTGCTCAACAAATATTTACCTGTGGTAATTTCGGCACCACTTACTTCCAAAATCAAAAACTATCAAGGGAATCCTGTAATAGAACCCAATGATAGAAACGGATTGACCAAAAGTTCAGAGTTGATGATGTTCCATATCCGATCAATTTCCAAAGAGAGGTTGGTCAGGAAAATAGGTGAAATTTCCTCCAATGAATTGGAAAAAGCACTTGAGACTTTAGATGATTTGATGAGGCTGTAAAATTTTACATTCAGTTATAAAAATTTTAAATCCCATAAATTCATTTAAGATTCTTTAGATTCAGCCATAATTTTGTATTACATTTGTGTTACAAAAATACATGCTCATGCTAAACGTCAGATTGGATAAAGAATTGGAGGAAAAACTTGAATTTCTCAGTAAAAAAGAAGGGGTATCCAAATCAAAAATTGTAAAAGATGCCTTAACCGCTTATCTTGATAAGAGTAAATCTTCTTTTTCAGCATTTGAATTAGGCAAAGATTTATTTGGAATAGCTGAAGGAGAAGAAAATCTTTCGAGCACCTTTAAAGAAAAAATAAAGGAGAAATTGAATGCGAAATTTACTCATTGATGCGGGGCCTCTTATTGCGCTGTTCAACAAAAGAGATAGTTATCATGCGAAAATTATAGACTTTTTAAAGGACAACGATGCCACTTACTGGGCAACTTGGCCTGTCATCACTGAAGCTTGCCATATGTTGGATTTCAGTGTCATGGCACAGCTTAACCTTTTGGAATGGATTAGAAGAGGTGGACTCCACCTTGTAGATTTGTCGGAAGGAAATATTCAAATCATCATTCACTATACCGAAAAATATTCAGATGTCCCTATGGATTTAGCCGACGCAAGCCTAATGGTAGCCAGTGAATTAATCTCGACTGAGGAAATCGTCAGTATAGATGCTGATTTTTATATCTACAGAAACATCAGAAATAAATACTTGAGAAATGTATTTCTTGAAAAGGAGAAATAGTACCTATGGCTCTTTACCAATTTCTACTTCCGACAAACTCCCTGAAATTTCCTTTGTTGACCAAGAGGTTTTTACTTCTATATTCTTTTGTAAAGGTTTTTGGGAAATTTACATTTCTCTTGGGGTTCCATTTGAATTCATAGGCAGTTAGTTTACCTGCCAATTCCTCCACATAGTCGATTTCCTGCTGTTGCTTGGTTCTCCAAAAATAGCTACGTTCCAAACTTTCTTTATAAGAGTTCTGCTTTTTCCGTTCACTGACCAAAAAATTTTCCCAAAGACCACCTACATCTTGCCTTAATGCCAAAGGAGTGAAGTCTCTGATATATAACTTTAAAGGATTATATTCCCGTAAAGTTATAACTTTAAGGGATTACATTCCCGTAAAGTTATGTTTTTTGGACTATGAGATTAAAATAATTTACTTTTAGTAATTTACTAAAGGTAAATTACTTGTGGCCACAGCCAAATCCGGAACGGTATCCGCACCAACCTCAAAAGATTTTATAGCCCAATATAAACTCGGAAAAACTGCGACGGTTTTTTAAACAGAGATACCTTTTTGGATCAGGAAAAAATTTCAAAAAAAAGCCTTTAAACCCCCAATGGATTCTTTTTCAAAATTCTTCTCCTATTCCAATAATTATACACCGGATACATCAACACCGAAATCAAAATAATCAAAGTACCCAAATAAAAACCTCCGGTCATCTTTTCTTTTTCCCCAAAAATCAAGACAGCTAAGATGATCCCATAAACCGGCTCCAAGTTAATGGTCAGGTTGACAGCAAAGGCCGTGACCCGCCGCATCAATTCCACGGAAACCGAAAAAGCATAGACCGTACAAATCCCGCTTAATATCAATAACCATAACCAATCCATCGTAGTGGGAATCAATTGAAGGCCATTCGAAGCAAAGAAATAGCCATAAAACGGTAACAGCAAAGCCGCAAAAACAAATGCCCCGAACATCTCATAAAAAGTCAGAATATAGGGACTGTGCCTTTTGGTCAACCTGCCATTGATAACCGTGAAGACGGCACTTAAGAATGCAGAACCAATCGCCATCACCAAACCCAACCAATAGTCCAATTCAAACCTGAATATCACATACAACCCTCCTATAACCATCAGACCCAAAAATATTTCAAATGGCTTGACCTTATTCTTGTTGGCGATAGGCTCCAACAAAGCTGTCCATAACGAGGTGGTCGCCATCCCCGCAAGACATACAGATGCAGTAGAGATCCTGGCAGCCCAAAAAAAGAGAATCCAGTGCAGGGAAATAATAAACCCGGTTACTACAATTTTAATCAGCTCTTTTTGAGGAATACGAATGGGAGTTTTTTTGTAAATGAATAGCAGTCCCAGAATCAATGTGGCTATCATCGTCCTGAAAAAAACCAACTCCAAAGATCCAATACTGATCAACAGCCCCAAAATAGCGGTGAACCCCCAGATCAATACAGTAAAATGGAGCATCAGATAATCTTTGATTATGGGCTGATCTTCCATTTAGCGCGGGACAGTTTTGTACAGCAGTAATCCTGTAAGGGCAAAAACAATATTTGGCAACCAAATCGACAAAATGGGATAAGTAGTGCCCGCCTCTGCAAAGGTCCTGGACAAAAGAAACATGATGATATAAATAAATGCCAGTAAAAATCCCAAAGCAATCTGAAACCCTGACCCCCCTCTTGTTTTTCGGGATGATACTATCACCCCAATGAAAGTCAGGATTATCGCTGCAAATGGTGACATGAACCTGACATATTTTTCAATCTTATAGTAATTGACATTATCCGCTCCCCTATCCTCCAAAACATGAATCAGTCTACTAAGCTCGGGTAACTTTAATGTTTCATGATGATTGCTGGGAAGATCAAAATCATTAGGTGTGATGGATAATAAAGTATCCATCGTCTCTCCCACTGTGTATTCCTCGCCTTCATCCGTAAGGACTCTCATCCGCCAGTTTTTTGCTGACCAGGAATTGATTGCTGTATCCCACACTATACGGTCGGCAGAAAGCTTGGCCAATAATTCCCCATCTCTGATCTGTTCCAAAGTGAAATTATATCCGGTATTACCCGAGGTATAATATCTTGAAATATAAGCATATAGATCCGGGGCCACTTTAATATGGATGTTCTGCTGTGTATAGAACTTATCCTCCTCCAACCAGCGCGATTTAAATTCGGTCACTCCAGCTGTTGCACCGGGCAGAACCCAACCGTTAAGTAAAAAACTGGCCACGCCTATCATAGATGCAGCGATAAAGAAGGGCCATAACATCCTCACAAAACTTGTTCCGCTACTTAAAATTGCGATGATTTCAGTTCTCCCTGCCATTTTTGAGGTAATGAAAATCACGGAAATAAACACCGTGATCGGAGTCAACAGGTTGTTGAGATAAAGCCCATAATTGCCCAAATAGACGAGTATATGCTTGGCAGGCACATTATTTCTGATAAACGCGTCATTTTTTTCAGTGAAATCCAATACCAGGACAATCATGATCAGCATCAGGACCACAAAAAAATAGGTCTTGAGAAAATCTTTGATAATGAGTTTGTCGAGAATTTTCATGTGATTATAATTTTCTTTCAATGGCCACCCCGATTAGTCGGGGCTGGCTATGGAATCTCGCATGGCAGATAATCATTTTAAAGTTTGACGTTTTCGTCATGCTCGATTTCATGTTTACAATCTCCTGCTTACTTTTTCTACCATCAGGTTTTTCCAATCAGCATATTTTCCGATTTTTATTTGTTCTCTGGCCTGCCCAACAAGCCAAAGATAAAAACTCAGATTATGGATACTGGCTATCTGTGCTGCTAATATTTCTTTGCTGATGACCAAGTGTCTGAGATAAGCTTTGGAATAAAATGTACTTACGTAAGAATTGATATAAGGGTCTATCGGGCTGAAATCCTCTTTCCATTTTTCATTTCTGATATTGATGATACCTTCTGAGGTAAAAAGCATACCGTTCCTTGCATTTCTTGTCGGCATCACACAATCAAACATATCCACCCCTAAAGCTATTGCCTCAAGGATATTGGCTGGAGTTCCCACACCCATCAGGTATCTGGGTTTGTCTTTTGGAAGAATATCAGTGACCATTTCGGTCATTTCATACATCATTTCAGCTGGTTCCCCAACTGAAAGCCCTCCGATGGCATTCCCATCTCTTTCACAAGAGGCCACAAACTCCGCAGATTGTTTTCTCAGATCTTTGAAAACGCTCCCCTGCACAATTGGGAACAAGGTTTGCTCATATCCATATTTGCCTTTTGTGCTGTCAAATCTATCTATACATCGCTGTAGCCAACGGTGGGTCAGCTCCATGGATTTTCTTGCATACTCGTAGTCGCAGGGATAGGGTGGACATTCGTCAAAAGCCATGATAATATCTGCACCGATAATCCTCTGAATATCCATTACCCCTTCCGGGCTGAACACATGCTTGGATCCGTCTATATGGGATTTGAAAATCGCCCCTTCTTCGGTGAGTTTTCTGTTATTTGCCAGAGAAAAAACCTGATAACCACCGGAGTCCGTCAAAATCGGTTTGCCCCAACCGTTGAACTTATGTAATCCACCTGCTTTTTCCAGAACATCCAAACCTGGCCTGAGATAGAGATGGTAGGTATTTCCCAAAATAATCTGGGCATGTATATCATCAGACAATTCCCGCTGATGGACGGCCTTGACAGAACCTGCCGTGCCTACAGGCATAAAAATCGGGGTTTCAATTTCTCCGTGGGCAGTGGTAAGCATGCCTGCCCTTGCCTTACTTTTTGGGTCTGTTACTTCAAGTTTAAACTTCATCCGAATTTGATTCTCCTCTGATTTCCATAATAATCGTATCGGGATATTTTATCATTATTTCCAATCACAAAAATATAAGCTTATTCTTAAATGAATGCTCAAATTGATTTTATATTTGCCCATCAATAATAATCGGATGATAATAGAAATTTTGTGGATCGTTTTTTTCGTGGGACTGGCAATCCAGCTATTTTATATCCTGATTTTATTCGGAAGACTGTCATTTTTTCACCGACCAAATCCTGGACCCGATTCCTCGGAAAAAGAAGGGGTAACAGTTCTTATCGCCGCGCACAATGAGCGAACCAATTTAAAGAAACTCATTCCCATACTTTTTGAGCAGGATTACCCCAATTTTGAGGTGATGGTAATCAATGACCGCTCCTATGACGGCACTAAAAGGATATTGGAAAAACTCATGGAAGTGTATCCCAAATTAAGGACCGTGACAGTGGATTATACCCCCAGTCACGTCACCTCAAAAAAATATGCCATGACTTTAGGTATCAAGGTAGCCAAAAACGATGTGCTTCTTTTGACCGATGCCGATTGTTGGCCGGTTTCGGAAAAATGGATTTCCTTGATGACTGCGCCTGTAAGAACCGGTGGAAAAATATTTTCCTTGGGATTTTCCCAATATGATTCAAAAGGGGGTTTTCTCAATAAATGGATCCAATTCGAAACCCTGTGGACCGGAATACAATATATTTCCTTTGCACTTTGGAATGCTCCTTTTATGGGGGTTGGAAGAAATCTGTGCTACCGAAGAAGTTTCTTTATGGATAAGAAAGCATTTAAAGGATTGTGGCAAATAGAATGTGGCGACGATGATCTGTTTGTAAATCTCTATGCCAATGGAAAAAACACCGCAGTCGTGGTCAATCCTGAAAGTATTACGCTATCTGAACCGAAAACTACCTGGAAGACATACTTTTCACAAAAGAAAAGACACTTCCATGCAGGAAAATATTATAAAGGAAAAAACAAATTAAAAGTGGGCTGGTATGCCTTTTCACATTTAATCTTTTGGATTTCGGGTATCAGTTTGTTGATTTTTTTAGGAATAAATAAACAATGGGAACATTTACTCTTAGTATTGGGTATTATTGTTGTAAGATCAATATTGATTACAACAGTATTCCGATCGGCAAGGAAAAAACTGGAAGGAAAAGTTCAAGTATTCTGGTCAGCGTTTTTCGATCTGGTTTATATAGGATACTTTTGGGTTTTAGGTGCATTTGGATATAAGTCAAGAAAAGTTAAATGGAAATAAACGAAAGAGGATTTTCAAACAAGGCATTAGAGGATTTTGATCTCATTGACAAAGCTGTCATTGACAAAGATCAGCAAGCCTATGCCATGTTGATGAAGCGCTATAAAAAGGCGGTTTATTTTATGATTCTCAAAATGATCAGGGACGCAGATGATGCGGAAGATCTGACCATGGAGGCTTTTGCCAAAGCATTCAAAAATCTCCACAAATTCAAAAAGGATTATACATTCAGTACCTGGCTTTTCAGAATAGCCACTAACAATACCATAGATTTTATTCGAAAGAAAAAGTTAAAGACCATGAGTCTCAACACTACCATGAGTGACGATGGCGGAAATGCTGTCACCATAGATGTGGAGGACGATGACAATAATCCTCAGGATGAATATATCAGATCACAAAGGATTGAGATGGTAAGGATTTTTGTGGATAAACTGCCAGCCAAATACAGGAAGTTAGTACAGCTTCGATATTTTGATGAATTGTCTTATGAGGAAATTGCCCAGGAATTGGAAAAACCATTGGGTACCGTTAAGGCACAATTGCACAGATCGAGAGAGCTTTTATATGAGATAGCGCAAGGTAAGGAAAGACATATTTGATAATGTCCCATCTAACTCAAATTAATTGACTGAAAAATACTATTCTGGAAATAAGTGGCTTTAAAAAATCAGAATTAAACCTAGATCAGTCAGTCTTTTACAAAAAGTGCCCCCAGATCATTTTTTGGGTTATATAACTTCATCAAATTGTTTTTGATATTATATTCAATCTCGTCTCCCTGCCTTAACAAAAGTTGTAAACTATCATATTTGTTTATCACTTCACGGGTAAGGATATTATAGTTGTTTGATGGCAAAATGGCAGGACCGGGGTTTGTTAAAAGGGGAAAGAGGGCAGTAGAAATTGCGATCTTGTTTTCTTGTGTTTGCGTGTAAACCTTAATCCAACTTCCGGGTTTTTGGCGAACCCAAACGGAGGACTTAATGAAAAAATATTTTATCGCGGGGTCATCACCAATTAGAAATGGCGGGTCAACGGGATCTATTTCACTTCTAAAAAATAATTGGAAATTTTGGTCTTCACAGGCAGGATGAGAATAAATCTGATCTGAATTATCAATGAACCCTACAAATCTCCAAGGAATATCTGTTAAAACTTCTTCTGAATTTCTTTCTGCCCAAGTAGCCTGACAATGCGTTATTTTTTCAAGTTTATTCAAAATAAATGGAGCTCCGGGTAATTCATCTGATTGATGCGAAGCTTTAATTTCTCCTGAAACTGCCACATATACCCTTTCCAAGGGATTCCTATTTCCCAGTTGCAAATACAGATAGTGATATAGCGAAGGACAATTTTCAACTGAACCGGAAGTAAAATAAAATTCACAAACCATCTTTGATTCAACAGGACTCAGAATTTTGGGTTCCTCGTGACTTTCCAGCTCAAGTACAAAAAAATATTCCGGATCAGATCCCTCTTTTGGAACCACAGCGACATCTATAAATGCAGGATGTTTTTCTAATGCCTTCAGAGTCTCTCTTTCAGAATAAGGCCTTGGTCCCAAATCAATGATAGGTTCCTGTTCTGAATCATTCTGACAGGAACACAAACAAAAACCAGCTATTAAAAATAAAAGGTATTTCATAATATTGACCCTTAAAAACACCCTTTAATTTACCAACAATACTTGAAATATTTACAATAAATTGCTGATTTATTCCTGCAAACACTAAAAAACTCATTTTTTGAGGAAATCAGAACCAACATGGCCGACATTAAGCAGGAAAGGGCTGTTCATGGGATGGGATTTGCCACTTTCCAAAGAGGGGTATCCATTAATCAAAAACCAAAAACTACTGCTCAAATCTTTGGGATTTATTTAAGGTTAATTTGGTATAACCGAGGTGATTTAAAAAGTAAGCTATTCTAGAAAAAAAGCTTCTTATCTCTTATATAATCCTCCACAGCTTGAGGCAAGAGATATTTGACTGAATGACCACTTTTGATAGTCTGCCGAATAAAAGTAGCTGAAATATCCATCAAAGGCGCTTCAACATACCGTATATTCGGATGATCCATTTTGTTTTGCTCTCCCGGTCTCGGATAGACATACAGTCCGTATTCCTCTAGGAGGGTCTCATGGTTTTTCCATTTGTGGAAATGGGTCAGATTATCTCCACCTATTATCAGTTTAAAATCATGTTGGGGATGTTTGTCTGATAAATAGGTGAGCGTATCAATCGTATAACTCGGGCGGGGCATGTGGAATTCCACATCTGATACCCTAAAATAAAAATGATCGGCGATGGCGAGCTCTACCATCTTAAGCCGATCAAACTCATGTATCAGAGATGTTTGTTTCTTCAATGGATTTTGCGGGCTGACCACAAACCAGATTTCATCTAAGTCTGCTCTGTCCTGCATCACATTGGCGATGATCAAATGGCCTATGTGAATTGGATTAAAAGATCCGAAAAACAATCCTATTTTCAAAACGAACGGGTTTTTATTTGGAGATAAAATCTCCTACAAGTTTTACTGCCTGCGCAAATGATTTATTGATATCGTCATTCAAGATGGTCGTATCAAACTTATCTTCAAAGGTGGATTCAAATTTGGCTTTGTACAACCTTCTCGAAAGACTTTCTTCAGATTCAGTACCTCTGTCTTTCAATCTTTCATGTAAAACCTCCAATGAAGGGACTTTCACATAAATGGCCAAGGCCTTATCACCAAAATATTTTTTAAGATTGATGCCTCCCTTGACATCCACATCAAAAATCACATGTTTGCCACTGTCCCAAAGTCTTTGTATTTCTTCTTTAAGAGTACCGTAAAAATTACCTTCATAGACCTCCTCCCACTCTATAAAATCATTTTGATCTATTTTGGCTTTGAATTCCTCTGGGGTCAAAAAATAATAATCCTTGCCGTGTTGTTCAGTTCTTCCTCTTTTATCTCTTGTTGAAGCTGAAATTGAAAAACCGAGGTTAGGGAATTTTTGAAGAAGATGTCGGACTATGGTGGTTTTACCTGAACCTGAGGGTGCAGAAAAAATTATCGCTTTTCCCTTCGTCATAAAAACCTATTTAATATCCTGAATTTTTTCACGGATACTTGCAATGACATCACCGGGTACCGAATGCTTGGTACATTTTGTCCGCAACACTTCCTTGATGGCCTTTTCCAAATGGAAGTGTTGGAAACAAGGTTGACATTTTGCCAATTTTTCTTTAAGTATCTCCTGAGAACCTGGAATTTCCTCTCCGTCCAAGATGCTTTCCAATAACTCAAAGCATTTGCTGACGTCAGAACACGACAATTTCCTATCTCCGGGTGATTCTAAGTTTTTGTCCATGATAATTTAATTGGTAATCCTTACTTTTCTCTTCAATGTTATTTTTCTATGAGATAGTTCCTTTTGTTTAAAAAAAGAGTGATTTATTCTTCTTCATCAGTTTTGTACCCCATGTCCTGAGCGTACGAACGCAATTTCTCCTTCAATAAGTTCCTTGCCCTGTGTAACCTTGACCTGACAGTGCCAATGGGAATATCCAGAATCTTGGCCATCTCTTCATAAGTAAATCCCTCCAAATCACATAGAATAATAACTGTCCTAAAATCTACTGCCAAGCTGTTTAGAGCATTGGAAATCTCATCTCCGAGCATATCCTTCACCGCATCCACCCTCAAATCTGTGGTGATGCCATAGTCTACATCTTCAGAATTGTAGTAGGTTTCAACTTCCTGATAATCAATTTTCGCAGGCTGTTTGCTTTTTTTCCTGTAATCGTTGATAAAGGAGTTTTTAAGGATCCTGAAAAGCCAAGCCTTGGCATTTGTCCCCTGTTCAAAAGAATTGATAAAGCGGTAAGCCTTAAGATAAGTGTCTTGCACAAGGTCTTTGGCGTCATCTTCATCAAAGGTAAGTCTATATCCAAAATTGTACATGGAATCTATGTGGGGCATAAATTCCTGATCAAAAATGGAATTCTTTTCCTTATCGGAATATTTTTTTCTCTGGACTTCAGACATAAGGTTCAAAAGTAATCAATAGGTGAATTTAACGCTAATTTTTTTGAATAAAGTCAGGGCTTTTGGCTTATTTTGAAAACCCGAATTGAGGATTTCAGATTTCGGAGGCCAAACCTAAAGACATGTTTCTAATCAAATTAATATCATATTTACCCTTTTGGATATTGTATTTTTTTTCAGATATCCTATATCTATTAGGATACCACGTTTTGAAATACCGACAAAAAGTCATTTTTGATAATTTATTGCATGCATTTCCAGAAAAGTCTGACAAAGAACGGAAAAAGATTGCTAAAAAATTTTACCGAAACCTTACAGATTCCTTTGCCGAAATCATCAAAATGTACACTATTTCAAAAGAAGATTTGGACAAAAGGGTCAAAATTGAAAATAAAGAAATCGTTTTGGAAGCCATTCAAAATGGTCAGGTAATCATTGGTCTGACAGGACATTTTTTCAACTGGGAAATGCACTTGCAGCAAATGATGGCGAATGTCTCCAACAAATTAGATGTGGTATATACAAAAGTAAAAAGCCCGTTTTTCGAAAAGTTGATGATGAAAATCAGGACAAGGTTTGGAGGATCTATGGTCGAAAAAGATTTGTTTCAAAAAGATTATCTACGAAAACGGGCGCAGCCAAGGTGCATAGTTCTTGCAGCAGATCAGCGCCCCAACAACCGAGAAATACGATATTGGACGAATTTTATGAACAGGGAAACGGCTTTTTTTGAAGGTGCGGAAAAACTTACAAAAAGATTCAATCATGCTGTTTTCTATTCAAATGTCAGTAAGCCAAAAAGAGGTCATTACATATTCAATTATGAGATAATCGGTACTCCGCCATATTTAGACGAACCGGACCACAGCATCACGGATGAGTTTATCAGACTCTTGGAAGCCAACATCAGAGAATATCCCGAACTTTATCTTTGGAGCCATAACAGGTGGAAGTGGAAAAAAGGGGAGTAACCATGAATATGGTTTGTTTATAATCAAAACCAAATACCCTACTATCACATTGAAATCTTCTACATCAGGTTAGTGTTTTACTTAGACAAAAAACACCTACTACTTAATATTGAGGAAATTCAACCTTCCTTCCCGGTAGATTTTCAATTACCTTTGAAGCTTATTGAAATTTTGGATTTGAAATGGATTACTTAAAAGGACTTAACCCCCCACAAAGAGAAGCGGTAGAACATACTGATGGACCCCTGATGATCATCGCTGGAGCAGGTTCGGGCAAAACGAGAGTTTTGACTTACAGAATTGCCCATCTCATCCATGCCAAGGGGGTGGATCCTTTCAATATACTTTCCCTTACTTTTACCAACAAGGCTGCGGCTGAAATGAAAAACCGGATCGAGAAACTGATCGGTCTCGAAGCAAGAAACACTTGGATGGGGACTTTCCACTCCACTTTTGCCAAAATTCTCCGGGTCGAATCAGAAAAGATCGGTTATCCATCAAATTTCTCCATTTACGATACCGATGATAGCAAATCCCTTATCCGGAGTGTGGTCAAGGAAATGAAACTGGATGATAAGGTTTACAAACCCAATACCGTGCTTTCCAGGATTTCCGGGGCAAAAAACAGACTGATCTCCTGGGAAACCTACCTCAATGATCCCTTTATCAAAGCCGATGATGAAGCGGCTATGAAACCCAAAATGGGGGAGATTTATAAGATCTACCAAAAAAGACTTTTCAAATCAGGAGCGATGGATTTTGATGACCTGCTCTTCAATACCAATGTACTTTTCAGAGACCATTTGGATATATTGAACAAATACCAACAGCGCTTCAAATATGTCATGGTGGATGAGTTTCAGGATACCAATGTCTCCCAATACCTGATCACCAAAAAACTGGCCGCAGTCCACCAAAACATCTGTGTGGTCGGTGACGATGCCCAAAGTATCTACGCTTTCCGAGGAGCCGACATACAGAATATCCTCAATTTCGAGAAAGACTATCCCGACCTATTTGTGGTCAAATTGGAGCAGAATTACCGTTCCACCAAAAATATTGTTCAAGCTGCCAACAGCATCATTGCCAAAAACAAAGCCCAACTCAAAAAAGACATCTGGACCCAAAACCATGAAGGGGATCAAATTGAACTGATCAAGGCAAGTTCTGATAATGAAGAAGGCAGAATGGTGGCCACCACTATTTTTGAAGAGAAAAACAACAAAAAACTCAACAACAGTGATTTTGCGGTTTTATACCGCACCAACTCCCAATCGCGGGCCATGGAGGAAGCATTGAGAAAAATGAACATTACCTACAAAATCGTAGGGGGACTGTCATTTTACCAAAGGAAGGAAATCAAGGACCTGATGGCTTACATGCGGTTCGTGGTCAATAGGGATGATGAAGAAGCATTTAAAAGAATTATCAATTACCCAAAAAGGGGAATCGGAGATACAACAGTTGAAAAAATATTAGTGGCAGCTTATGATCATGACATCCCGATTTGGGAAGTATTGACCAATGCCAATAATTTTTTGAGTGGTCGGGCTGCCAATGCTGTGGATGATTTTTCGACCACGATTAAAAGTTTCTCCATTGAGATGGAAAGAAAGGATGCTTTTGATGCTGCCAGCTCTATTGCCAAACAGTCAGGACTCCTTCGCGAACTCTATGAGGACAAGACCATTGAAGGCTTAAACCGCTATGAAAACGTACAGGAACTCCTCAATGCCATCAAAGAGTATGTGGACAATCCTGAAAATGAAGATAAGAGTTTGGGAGCATTTCTTCAGGAAATAGCCTTATTGACAGATAATGACCGGGACAAAGACACCACTGATGCAGTGACCTTGATGACCATCCACTCTTCAAAAGGATTGGAATTCAAGCAGGTTTTTGTAGTGGGAATGGAAGAAGATCTGTTTCCTTCCCAAATGATGATGCAGAGCAGGGAAGATTTGGAAGAGGAAAGAAGACTGTTTTATGTTGCCTCCACCCGTGCCATGGAAAAATTATACCTTACTTATGCCACTACCCGTTATAGATTTGGTAGATTGCTGAATTGCGAACCCAGTCGGTTTTTGGAGGAAGTTGATCCTATGTGTATCAGGGTCAACAAAAAATTATCCGCCTCCATGGCAGGAGCTTTTAGAAATGAAAGCAGCGAGGGAAGGTCAGGATTTGTAGGGCTCCAAAAACCGAATGTCCGACCGATGACCACCGCAAAAGTACATACCCCAAGCCCGGATTTCAAACCATCCAATACCAACAATTTGGCAGCAGGCATGAAGGTAGAGCATCCAAAATTCGGCTTTGGATCTGTCCAAAAAATTGAAATAGAAGGCATTAACAGAAAAGCAACAATTCAATTTGATAATTTTGGTGAGAAAACTTTATTACTTAGCTTTGCGAAGCTTCGAATAATCGAATAATTAATCCCCATTAAAAAGTTTTTTATAATTAACAATGTAAGAAATGGGCGGACAAATGAATACAGGAGAGACCAATAAGCATTCAGTAATTTTGAAAGAATACGGAAAAAATATCCAAAGGCTAGCTATTCACGTGGCCGAAATGGAAGACAGGGAAAAACGCACGCAAAGTGCTTACCTCTTGGTAGAGATGGTCAAACAGCTCAACCCCCAAATGAAAACAGAAAATGATCAGAAAATATGGGATGACCTGCATATCATGTCCAATTTCACCTTGGATGTGGATGGACCTTATCCCAAACCTGAACCAGAACTCCTTTTCAAAAAACCGAAAATAGTAGGTTATCCCAAAGGCGAGATCAAATTCAAACATTACGGCAGGAATATTGAGAAACTGATAGAAAAAGCTGTTGAAATTGAAGATGATGAAGAACAGGAAGCTGCCATCATCTATATTGGACAGTTGATGCGGAGTTTTCATTCCACTTGGAACAGAGAGAATTTTGACGACGGAATCATCCTTGATGACATCAAAACCCTTTCAAAAGGCAAACTCCATATCGACCTTGAAAAGGTCCGGGAAATGGGACTTTTTGAAACCAATACCAGAAGAGATTTTAAATTGCCTTCCGAACCGGAATCTTCCTCTTCCAATCACAACAGAAGAAAATTCAGTGGAAACGATAGAAGAAGAAACGGCGGTCACTCCAAAAAACGTAGATAAATGTCATCATTCAGAGTAAAAGGAGGCCTGAAGCTCAAAGGTGAAATCACACCTCAAGGAGCGAAAAATGAGGCCTTGCAAATCCTATGCGCGGTACTTTTAACCTCCGGCAAAGTTACCATCCACAAAATCCCCAATATCCGTGATGTCAATAAACTGATTGAACTGTTGGCTGACATGGGCGTGAAAGTGAATAAAATCGGTCCTGAATCTTATACTTTCCAGGCCGATCAGATCAATCTTCAATATCTGGAAACAGATGATTTTTTGACCAAAGCTTCTTCTTTAAGAGGTTCTGTGATGATCCTAGGGCCATTATTGGCAAGATTCGGGACAGGCAGATTATCAAAGCCCGGAGGGGATAAAATCGGACGAAGAAGAATGGACACCCATTTTACCGGATTCCAAAAACTCGGGGCTGAATTCCATTACGACAAGAAAAAAGAGATTTACCACATCGATGGCAAAAACCTGAAAGGGGCTTATATGCTCCTTGACGAAGCCTCGGTAACGGGTACGGCAAACATTGTTATGGCTGCGGTAATGGCAGAAGGCAAAACAACCATCTACAATGCGGCCTGTGAGCCATACCTTCAACAACTATGTGACATTCTGAATCGCATGGGAGCAAAAATCACCGGAATAGGTTCCAACCTGTTGAACATTGAGGGTGTGAAATCCCTGAAAGGCACAGAACATACGCTGCTGCCAGATATGATTGAAATCGGGTCATTTATTGGTCTTGCGGCAATGACCCAATCCGAAATCACTATCAAGGATGCCCAAATCCATAGGCTTGGAATTATCCCGGATACATTCCGAAGAATGGGCATCAAATTGGAATTCAGGGGAGATGACATCTTTATCCCTGCGCAAAAGCATTATGAAATAGAGACTTTTATCGATGGTTCGATCCTGACCGTTGCCGATGCAATTTGGCCGGGATTTACGCCTGACCTTTTGAGCATCGTTTTGGTTACCGCGACCCAGGCCAAAGGAACTGTTTTGGTACATCAGAAGATGTTTGAAAGCCGCCTGTTCTTTGTAGATAAGTTGATTGATATGGGTGCACAGATCATTCTATGCGATCCGCACCGTGCTACAGTGATCGGATTAGACAGGAAATATCCGCTAAGAGGTATCCGCATGACTTCGCCCGATATCAGGGCGGGGGTTTCTTTGTTGATTGCCGCACTTTCGGCTGAGGGAACATCGGTCATTGACAATATCGAGCAGATTGACCGTGGATATCAGTACATAGACCAAAGGTTGAATGCTTTGGGAGCGGATATTGTTAGGGTGGATTAGAAATTAAGAATTTAGATATTAGAATTTAGATTTATCTGTGGAAACGATTTCTTTTATCTGAATAATTAAAAAACCAAAAGCAAATAATCGATAAGGACATGAAAAAACTGAAACCTGAGGTCAAAACTCAGGTTTTTTTATCATTTTTTTGAAGCAAAAAACTTATCCAATGGTTTGTAAAATCCCCCGCATATTCCCTGACTTCCGGAACAGGTTGAGGTAACAAAAACAGTGGAATTGTAAAGTAGACTAATAGAGGTGATGAAAGTTTCTTCAAGACCTATATTGTCGAGTCGGGTCAATCTTATTGCTTGGTCATTCATGGACAATCGGTAAATCGATGTCCCTTCAAAAAGAACAATCGTGTCGTTAATACCTGAAATGTTATCATAAATTCTCCCAAGAAGCCTGCGATCATCTTTGGATACCTGATCGGAGTTGTATGTACCAACCAACTCGGGTTTTTTTCCCGACAGGTCTGACTTGTAAACCATCAGGGGAAATGTTTCCATTGCCTCACTTGCAAAAGTGATAATATCATCCCCTACCTGTACAGATTTGGTGTAATATTCAAAACGAACTTCCATATTTCCGCTTTGATCGAAATCAAAAGTTTTATTTCCGATCGTGACCCTCATGAAGTTTTCAAATACCTTAAAATTCCAAATACTTACCCAATCATCGAAAAATTCCTCCTTGATCAGTTTTTGTTCCAATATTTCTACTTTTCCGTTTTTTACAGCCGTCTTTAGCCAAAGGAAATTAGGGGTGTATTTTGTTTCTCCAAAAATTATAGGTGCTTGGTAAGGCACCAGTACATGGCCATTTTGATTGATACCTATCTGATCCCCATATCTAAAATAGACTTGTCCGAAACTACCAAATAACGGATCAAATTCTCTCATCTTAATGACTAAGGCATCTTCTTCAAAGGGTCTTCCGGCTGGCATAAGAATAATTTCATCGTTTTTGATGGTTGCCATAAGCGTTTCTGAAATGGGAAGTCGATAGACTATTTCTTCTGGTAAAAAGCGACTGAGATCATTAAAATTGTTTATACTCCAAAGTGTCGCATCATTGTATATTCCAGTCTCCGATGCGGCATATAGTTTTCCGTTGATTTCCTTAGCATGGGTAAGTCCCTTTTGAAAACTAAGTGCCGGCTTCCAGATTACATATTCTTCGGGAGGATTTTCATTTGTAACACAGGAAAAAAAAGAAACTGAGCAAAAGAAGATTAAAAGAATGGGGAAAATGGATGCACGTTTCATGATGGGACTCCTGGCCTTGTGAATTATCTTAAAACGTTTAAAACTAAGGATTATTACTAAGAATATAAATAGCCAGTAGTTGGTATTTATTAAAGGGTAATCTTTCTCTTTGTAAATAGCCTGGTTTTCTAAGAAGTTGGATGCAAAGGATTGGTAAAAAGACCAGAGGGCTTCCCAAAAATCTGTCTCCGAGGATAACATTTTCAGGTATCTTTTCCCTTTCCTCCAAAACTTTTCCTAACTTCATTTTCATATTGATCAAATTAAATTTTGGGATCAATCAACCCTATTTAACCCATGGAAGAAAAGAAATTACGAAGCCAGGAATGGTTTGGCCGTAAAGGAAAGGACGGCTTTATTTACCGGGCCTGGATGAAAAATCAAGGATTTCCCCACCACCTTTTTGAAGGTAGACCGGTCATCGGTATCTGCAATACCTACTCCGAACTCACTCCCTGCAATGCCCATTTTAGGGATTTGGCAGAAGCTTTGAAAAGGGGGATTTGGGAAGCAGGCGGATTTCCACTGGAGTTCCCTGTGATGTCCTTGGGAGAATGTTCCATCAAACCTACCGCCATGCTTTTCAGAAACCTGGCCAGTATGGATGTGGAAGAAAGCATCCGTGCCAATCCCATGGACGGCGTAGTCCTGATGTGCGGTTGTGACAAAACTACCCCATCACTAGTCATGGGTGCCGCCAGTGTCAACTTGCCCACGATTGTGGTATCAGGAGGCCCAATGCTTGCCGGAAGATTCAAAGGAAGAAAAATCGGCACTTCCGATCTTTGGCGATTTGCTGAAGAATTCAAAAAAGGAGAATTATCACAAGAAGATTTCACAGCAGCTGAGGCTGCCATGGCACGGTCGCAGGGTCATTGTGCACCAATGGGGACTGCCTCCACTATGGCTGCCATGGTGGAATCTTTGGGTCTTGCGCTTCCCGACAATGCCACCATCCCTGCAGCTGATTCCAGAAGAAAGGTTTTGGCCCATATGTCAGGGATCAGAATAGTGGAAATGGTCAAGGAAGACCTGAAAATGAGTGATATACTCACCCGAAAATCCTTTGAAAATGCCATTATGGTGAATGCAGCATTGGGTGGTTCTACCAATTTCATCCTTCATTTGTTGGCCATAGCAGGAAGGATGGGTATTGAACTTAATATTGATGATTTTGACAAATTCTCCTCTCATGTCCCTTTGATTGCTAATGTGCAGCCTTCTGGGGAAAACTTTGTAGAAGACCTTTTCTACGCAGGCGGTCTTCCGGCAGTGATGAAGGAAATTGCTTCACTCTTGCATTTGGATACCAAAACCGCCAACGGTAAAAATCTTTCTGAAAATATTCTCAACGCTGAATGTTGGGACAGAAACCTGATAGGTACCTTGGAAAAGCCCTTCAAACCTGAATCAGGAATTGCCGTGCTAAAAGGTAATCTTTGCCCGGAAGGTGCTGTACTCAAACCTTCAGCTGCGACGCCTTCATTATTGACCCACCGAGGTCAAGCGGTAGTCTTTGAGGACATTGATGATTATAAGAAAAGGTTGGATGATCCTGATCTGGATGTTACTCCTGATTCAGTCTTGGTTTTGAAAAATGTGGGGCCAAGAGGCTATCCCGGAATGCCCGAAGTTGGAAATATGCAGTTGCCCATGAAAATCATCCAGCAGGGAGTCAAAGATATGGTCAGGATATCCGATGGCAGAATGAGTGGAACAGGTTATGGAACTGTCGTTCTGCACGTTTCTCCTGAATCCGCCGTAGGTGGTAATCTGGCTTTGGTGGAGAATGGGGATTGGATAGTCTTGGATGTACCCAATAGATCACTAAATTTAGAAGTATCTGAAGAAGAACTGGAAAAGCGGAGATCCAATTTCAAGCCTTTGAACTTGGGCTATGAAAGGGGATATGTCAATATGTTTATCCAAAATGTGACCCAGGCCCATGAGGGAGTTGATTTTGATTTTCTCAAAGGAGCTTCAGGGCCTGAGGTCAAAAGAGATTCACATTAAGTTCATGTTTTGATTATCGTTTTCTTTGCCAGAAACCTGTCAACCAATATCATGGGGAGCAGTTGGGAAGAAGACGGAAGACGGAAGACAGGAGACGGAAGTAATTGGTATTTCGGTCTCCTACCAATTTCTATATTGAATTATCAGTTATACACTCTATAACGTAGGTACATAAAACCTTCTTTCAAAATGAAAAACCACAATAAAGTTGCTCTTATCACCGGTGCAGGTCAGGGCATTGGTTTGGAAATAGCCAAGCTTTTGGCCGAAAAGGGCCATCATGTCATTATCAATGATATTGAAAAAAGCCTTACAGAAGATGCTGTCAAAGAAGTTTTGAAAACATCAAATGCCAAAGTGTTGGGATTGTCCGGTGATTCGGGTGATTTGGAGTTTATCAGAGAAATGGTCGGTTTTGCCCAAAAGGAATTCGGAAACCTCAATGTGGTCATTGCCAATGCCGGAATCACTTTATATGGGGATTTTTGGGAATATGACCCAAAAGATTTTTTTGAAGTTCTTAGGGTCAACATGGGCGGTACTTTCTTTTTGGCACAAGCGGCTGCAAGGGTCATGAAAAATCAGGCAGATGGCGGTTCTCTCCTTTTCACCTCTTCAGTGACTGCCCATCAGGCACATAAAAACCTGGCTGCTTATGGCATGAGCAAAGCAGCTATAGAAATGCTTGCCAAAAACCTGGTCATCGAACTTTCAGAATATAAGATCAATGTCAATACCATCGCACCGGGTGCAACCTTGACCAAAAGAACTGCCATGGACAAGGATTATGAAAAAACATGGTCAAGGATCACACCAATGGGCAAACCTGCATCAGTTACAGATATAGCCCACGCAGCTGTTTTCTTGGTAACCGATGAGGCCAGACATATTACAGGACAGAATCTAGTAATTGATGGTGGATGGACCAGTATAAGTCCTTCGCCTTATTGAATATGAAAGCCCACTTCCAAGACCTCTACGAGTACAGTCACCAAAGCGACCTAACCACAATCGGTTTGCTTGAAAAATACGGCTCTGAAGTTCCTGAAAAAATCATCAAAAATTTCAGTCATATTCTCAATGCGCAACACCTTTGGAACCACAGAATAGAAGGAATTAAATCTTCATTCAAAGTCTGGGATATTCACCTTATCAGCCAATTCAGAGAAATCAATGAATCTTTATTTCTTCAATCATTCAGAATCATAGAAAAAGAGGATTTTGAGAGACAAGTAAACTATATCAATTCGCAGGGAGAATCTTTTACCAATACAGTCAAGGAAATACTTTTCCATGTAGTCAACCATTCTACCTACCACCGTGGTCAAGTCATGCTCCAATTACGTGAATCAGGATTGGAAGCTATTTCTACAGATTACATATTTTACAAAAGAAAATAAAACAATTCTCAAAAAAGCTTAAGCATGTCAGGCCCACAAAAACCAATCAACCCCTCTCCTGCACCTTGGAAATTGACCGGAGAGGGCATTATCCTTGTCTACAAATTCAATAAAAAATGGGTTGAAGAAAACGGCTTTTTAAATGATATTCAAAAAGGGAATTTCAAAGGAGGCTTGGGGTTCGTCATGTTGGTCAATTATCATAATTCACCTGTCGGTCCTTATAAAGAGTTGTTGTTTATCCCAGGGAAATTCACTCCACATAAAAGACAATCCATCACCCGGATATTTGTAGATTCTGAGGAAAGCACTGTAAACGGCAGGTTCAATTGGGGAATTCCCAAAGAGACAGTCCCAATTATCTGGCAAAAAAAGGGGAAAGAAGAAACCATCGGTATCGGACATGAAGATGATCCGATCCTTTTCTGTAAAATTACTTCAGGAGGTATCCCTTTTCCTGCATCCACGAAACTAATCCCCATTCATCTTTTTCAGGAATTGGATGGGAAAACTTTTTTAACCGACCCAAGTGGTTCTGGTTGGGGGAAATTTGCAAAAATTGTGTCACTCAAAATCAACGGAAAATATTTCCCCAATATCAAAAACCAAAAACCACTGTTGTGCATCAAAATCAATCCCTTTACGATGCATTTCCCTTCTCCTGAATAAATGTACATCTACAACCAAAATATTGTCGTTACAGGTGCTGCTTCAGGAATCGGCAAGGAATTGGTCTGCCAACTCAGTGCATCGAATAATCATATTTTGGCTGTAGATATTGACTTGGAGAAACTTGGGGAATTAAAAAACAATTACCCTAAGATTGAATTTTTGTGTTTGGATCTTACCCAAATAGAGAGCCTGCTTGAAATTTTTGCTTGGATACATGATCACTGGAAAAAGGTAGACATCTTTTTTGCCAATGCAGGTTATGCCAAATATAGCTCTTGGAAGGACCTTGCTGCCGATGATTTTGAAAAGCTACTTCGCATCAATACCCTTGTTCCTATTGAAACTGCGAAACAGTTATTCAAAAACCAACCGGATTATCCTTTTAGATTGGTCATCACAGCTTCCGCCATGTCTTTTTGGCATATTCCCGGCTATGGTGCATATGCAGCTTCAAAGGCCGGACTTCACCAATTTGCAGAAACAATCCGAACTGAGGGAGGTGGGGATTGGCTGACTTTGGTGTACCCCATAGCCACCAAAACCAAATTCTTTGAAAAGGCAGGGAGTTCCATTCCAAAAGCATTCCCGGTTCAATCAGTGGAATCCGTAGTGAAAATCATGATAAGGGGAGTAGCAAAAGGGAAGACAAGAATTTTCCCTTCAAGAACTTTTCGAATCATTCAGTTGGTCAACAGGATTCTTCCGGTTTTCAAACCCACTTATCTTAAACTGGAAAAAAATAAATTTGATAATTGGACCCATAAAACCAAAAACCTGTGATCCTGTAAATTAGATGGGGCATTTCTCTGAAGAAAAAGTTAAATTGCTTTCAACCACTTAAAAACCTTAACCATGAAAAACTTCTGCTATATTATTCTGGCCCTGTTATTTATCACTTCCTGTGCCCCAAAGGAGGAAGCTTCCCTACCAATGAAAGTAGCCAAGGCCTATGGCTTTGACAATTTCGATAAAATCAATTCCATAGCCTATACCTGGAATGTACAGGCAAATCCGGAAACAGTCCGAACAAGAGATTGGAAATGGAATATCAAAGAAAGGACAGTTTATTATGCAGATGCTGATACCAGCTACACCTATAGCCTCGACCTTCCCGCTGACCAAATGCCTCCCGCAGACAAGGGATTTATCAATGACAAATACTGGCTGATGTATCCCTTTCAGTTGGCATGGGACAGTGGCTATACCTATGAAGTGGAAGAAAATGTCCCCGCTCCCATTTCAGGTAACAACAGCACCAAACTGATCATTATCTATAACACTGAAGATGGATATACCCCCGGTGACGCCTATGACCTTTATTTGGATGAAGACCACCTTATCACTGAATGGGTATTCCGAAGAGGAAACGGACCTGAAGGAAGGGCTATCACCTGGGAAGCCGAGAAAGAATTCAAAGGAATCAAATTTGCAACCGAACATAAAAATGATGAAGGGATGAAGTTTATTTGGTTCACCAATATTCAGGTGGATTGAATTTATACCATGACTTAAAATAACATTAACAGTTTAGATTTAATTTAACGCTTTAGTTGAATTAATCGATAGAACACTGATGACACAGATTTTACTGATTTGCACAGATGCGAAAATCGGTGAAAATCTACTCAATCAGCGTTATCCAGATGATCGGGACAGGTCATGAGTTCTAATAAAAGCTATCGGATATAGATTCACTTTTGGGTGAATTTTTACATGAAATCAATTAGCATAAATTTGTGTTTTATCTTTTAGATACAGATAAAATTTCCTAAATAGATATTATGAAATCAATAGAGAACTTGGAAGAGATTTGGCCAAAGGTTGAAAAATTAGATAAAGAAGATCAGCTCATGCTGGCTGAAAAAATTCTTTCTAAGATCCACCAAGAAAATCAATCAAGAAAAACCAAATCGTTGGCATTAACCGATTTGAAAAACTTAGGGAGTGAAATATGGAAAGACATTGATGTCAAACAATATCTCCAGGATTTAAGACAATGGGATTAGAAAAAAGCTCTTTTAAAGGTAAATTTTTTATAGATACTGCACCTCTAATTTATTTTATTGAGGGAAATGAAAAGTACCAGGAAGTTCTAGACCGCTTTTTTAAATCAAACCAACAAGGTTTAAGTATTCTTTATAGTTCTGCATTGACGTTGACCGAACTTCTTGTGCATCCCATGAAATTAAACAGGGAAGACCTTGTCCAAAAATATGAATTGATTTTAACCCAGTCCCAGTATTTTGAATTAATACCCCTCGATGTTGAAATAGCAAAATTGGCTTCAAAGCTTAGAGTAAAATATGGACTCAAAACTCCCGATGCGATTCAAATAGGAACATCCATTCAAGTTGGCTGTGATTTTTTCCTAACCAATGACTTAGGACTAAGGAAAGTGACGGAAGCCAAGGTAATTATAATGGACAATCTACATAAATTAGAAAAATGAAAATTAAAAAAATTATTCTTCTCCCACTTCTGATATTTCCAATCCTAGCCTTCTCCCAAAAACTCACAAAAACCGAGCAGCAACTCGTTGACCTGATAGACAAAAACTATGAAGAAACAGTTACCCTGTTGGAAGAAACTGTCAACATCAATTCGGGTACTTTAAACATGGAAGGTGTCCGCGAGGTGGGCAGGGTTTTTGAAAGGGAATTTGCCAAAATCGGTTTTCAGACTGAATGGATAACTTTACCCGGCTCTCTGAAGCGGGCAGGTCATTTTGTGGCAACAAGAAAGGGAACAATAGGCAAAAAGCTTTTCTTTATCGGACACTTGGATACTGTATTTGAAAAAGACATGCCCTTTTACCCCTTCACTATGGTCAATGATTCCACTGCAAAGGGTCAGGGCGTCAATGACATGAAAGGCGGTAATGTGATGATTTTCGCTACTTTGAAAGCATTGGATGAAATGGGACTTTTGAAAGACCGGACCATTACTGTCTATTTCCCCGGAGACGAAGAAAATGCAGGAGATCCTTCCTGGGTCAGCAGGGCAGACTTTGTGGAAAGGGCCAAGCAGCATGACTATGCCTTGGGTTACGAAACCGCCCAAGGATTCAATATCGCCACTGTAGCCAGAAGGGGTGCAAGTGGATGGACTTTGAAAACCACAGGCAAACAAGTGCATTCCTCGGGAGTTTTTAGGGAGTCAGTTGGCTACGGGGCCATTTATGAAGCATCAAGGATACTCAATCAATTCCGGGAGGAATTGGCAGGAGAGCAATACCTGACATTCAATCCCGGACAGTTTATTGGCGGTTCAGATATCAGCTATAATCAGGACACGGGAGAGGGTGAAGCATTGGGCAAAACCAATATTGTGGCGAGGGAAGCTTTTGTTACCGGGGATTTACGGTTTTTGGGTGAACCCCAAAAAGAAGCTGCCAGGGAAAAAATGAAACAGATTGTATCCAAAAACCTTAACGGA